>JBBRXW010000112.1:0-6765 GCA_038238295.1 Flavobacteriales bacterium
ACCCGCATCACCAATCTCGACATGGAAACCGCCGCCATCTATGGCCTAGGCGCACTTTTAGGGCACCAATGTTTGTCGCTCAATGCCATTATTGCCAACCGCGCTTCGGGCACCTTCAGCAAGGATCCATACAAAGCTGTCGATCAATTAATCGCGTATACGTTAGATAAATTGGCGAAGAATTAGAAGCTGATTCCCGCTATCATCCCAAATCTCTGCGAGGATTTTCCTTTCTATCGGGGCTAGGGCATTTGCTTTCTTTTGTGGGACTGATTTTTTGCACGAAATTGATATAACATAACTTTGCGAATCGAGCGCCATCTTCGCACTTTGCGGTAAAAAGCAATACTATGACAACACTAAAAATAGCCGGCGTTCCCGAACATTTCAATATGCCTTGGCATCTTTGCATCGAAAATGAGGAGTTCGAATCCCAAGGTATTCAGCTGCTATGGACCGACGTTCCAGAAGGAACTGGAAAACTTTGCCAAATGCTGCGCTCCGGGGAAGTCGATATTGCCGTTATTCTAACCGAAGGAATTGTCAAAGATATTCTTGCCGCAAACCCATCCAAAATTGTCCAGATTTATGTCGAATCGCCTTTAATATGGGGCATTCATGTTGCCGCCAACTCCAAGTATAAATCGATAGCAGATATACAACATACAAAAGCGGCGATTTCAAGATTGGGTTCCGGATCGCAACTGATGGCGTATGTCAATGCGCATAATCAAGGCTGGAAAACAGAAGATTTGCAATTCGAAATCGTCAACACCATCGATGGCGCCGTAACAGCTCTAGTCAACGAAACCGCCGATTATTTTATGTGGGAACGCTTTATGACCAAGCCATTGGTTGATCGTGGAATTTTCAGAAGAATCGGAGATTGCCCAACACCATGGCCATGTTTCGTGATTGCTGTCCGTGATGAAGTGCTTAAAAAGTATCCGAATCAAATTAAAAGGATACTCCAAACCATCAATCAAACGACATCTGGATTCAAAGATATTCCCAACATCGATACTACTCTAGCCATGCGGTACCATCAGAAACCCGCAGATATCCGCGAATGGCTGGTGCGCACCGAGTGGTCGCAAAACCCGTTATCGGAAGAAGTGTTAAACAATGTTCAAAATCAACTTATAGAACTCGCTCTTATCAATAAAAAAGGTACTTTTGCTGAAATTGTAAAAGTGCTCTAGCATTGTTTTCCAGCAGGTCATGATAAAAAAAGTAGTTACTTCGGTCCAGAAAATAAGGCAGGCACTACAGGTCAAAAAGCCCTGGGACAATGTTATTATTTTCGTATTGAACCTGCTGATTGCCATTCCGGTTTTTATCATCATCCATCAAAATCTTATCGATCCGAATTGGTATTTTCAAATAGACAGGATTCTTTTGTTTATAGTAATAGTCGCCATTATTCAATTGATACTACGATTGATGCGTACCATAATTATTGTCTGTCTCGGATTGTATATGCTCGCATTAATCTTCGGTAGTATTTCCGGTAAATACGGATTTGGAAGTATTTTCGAAGACTATAATTACATGATTTATTCGATGAATGATAGTCCAAATCCACAGGATCTTATCCTCTCAAAATTGCTGCCTTTTCCGAATAAATCTAAGATTCTCAAGGCGATCGAGTTTGAGAATTCAAAAATTAGGGACTTTTCGCTGCAGGCAACCTTAAAGGATTTTAAGAAAATCAAAGGGTATTCGAAATACAGAACCACCATTCAGTGTTTTGCGGTTTTTAAGGAAATCAACAGCCGTTGGAATTACGTCAGCGATCCCAAAGGAAAAGAATATATTGCCAAAGCGACGGAATCGTTACGGTATTTATCCGGCGATTGCGACGATCATTCAATTCTGATGGCCGCCTGCATCCGTTCGATTGGCGGCACACCAAGACTGATACACACTGGCGGACACATTTATCCAGAGATGCTTATAGGAACTAAATCGGATCTTGAAACCATCAATTTTCTAATAAAAAAAACACTCTTCCCGAAAGAAAGTAAAGGCAAGAAAATTCATTACCACATCGACGAACGGGGACAAATATGGCTCAATCTCGATTATACGGCGACCTATCCGGGCGGTCCATTCATGTCGGAAGAAATATTGGGAGCGTTGACATTAAACTGATCCGCATCCGCATCTTTTCAATTCTTTTTATATATTAGCCATTCCATACAAATTCTTTTTTTATGAAGAAACTCATTCTTATTTTACTGCTTGGTTTTCAATTTATGAATGCCCAGGAATCGGATTCCAAAAAGACGCAATCGGATACAAAGTCTACATTATCACTGAAAAAAAATGAAGTGCGTATTGATGTGTTGTCTTTAATTGCTTTTTCAAGATTAAATCTCACCTACGAACGTTTTGTCGGGAGTCGTTTCTCAGTTGGTTTGACCGGAAGCTATTCCGACAGCAAAAAAATCAATGATGATTTTGATAGCGGCAACAGAAATACGATACCGAAATATGAAGTCATTCCATTTGTCCGTTACAATCTTTCTCAGGGTGCCGCAAGTTACTATTTTGCCGAAGTCTTTGCTGATGCCAATGGCGGTGATTTCCGGGAAACCATATTGCTGACCGATGCCAACAATAATGACTATTATGCTATCAAAAAAAGCAGTTATTCCGATGTCGCTTTAGGTGCAGGAGTTGGTTATAAATTTTATATCAAAGACCAGTTTGGAGTGGAGTTTTTAGTAGGTTTCGGAGCCAATCTTCTGAACAAGGATAAAAGCCCGGACATCATTTCACGGGTAGGTTTAGGCGTAAGTTACCGATTTTAAAAAAATACAATTATGAAGACATTACAATATTTCTTTTTCGTGACTTTAGCGACCATATTGATGGCGGCAGATTGTTCTAATAGGGACAGTGAATTTTATAATGATGTGTTTGTGTATGCTCCGAATCTTGCGAGTGCGCAATTAGAAATCGTAACTCCTCCGGATCAAGATATCTATGTCAATGCGACAGTACCAAGGTTGTTGTTGGTTCCGAACCAAACGAACCTGCTGGATATTTTTAAAACTACTGGAGGTGCTACCAAACTCGATTTCACCTATGAACTTGAAAAAGAAACTGCCGGTGTTTGGGATTATATCGATATCAATGATTCCCAATTAAATATCGAAACAGGTGAAGCAACTGCCGGTTCTTTCGTATTAGGAAAAGCCATTTATAATGCAACGAGCGAAACCTATGAATACCGTGTTGGAATCAAATCGTTGCCTGCAGGAAATTATAGATTAAGTTTTGGTTACAACAGTGCTTCTGTTACCGATGTTGAATTTCGTTCCGAAAGCCATGGCAATAACTTGTTCCTGAATTTAAAATCGCCGTACTCCGGATTAGACGGCGGTGGTTATTACCATTTCAACATTAACTAGCAAACCAGTCGATTGGCGTTTTCCCGATCGATTCTAGATACTCATTTGTTTTACTAAAATGACGGTTGCCGAACCATTTTCCCTGATTCGCACTCATCGGTGAAGGATGCCCCGATACTAGGACCAAATGTTTTTCCTTTTGGATTTTCGCCCCTTTTTTCTGTGCAAAACTACCCCAAAGCAGAAAGACTACATGTGCTTTTTGCTCCGATATTTTTTCGATTACCGCATCGGTAAAGAGATTCCATTGTAGATTTTTATGGCTGTTCGGTTGATCTTTACGAACCGTTAACGAGGCATTCAAAAGCAACACGCCTTGTTTTGCCCAATGTTCAAGATTGCCGGAGGTCGGCAGAAAAACGGTATCGACATCGGTACTAATTTCACGGAAAATATTCCTTAAAGATGGCGGTATTTTAATAATATCATTCACAGAAAAGCACAAGCCATTGGCTTCACCTTCACCGTGATACGGATCCTGCCCGAGGATGACAACTTTTAGATTTTGAAACGAACACGATTCAAATGCTGAAAAAATCAAATCCTTTGGAGGATAACAAACGTGATTTTTATATTCTTCATCGACAGCAACCTGCAATTCTTGAAAATACGGTTTGCCGATTTCATCCTTTAAAATTGCCTGCCAATCGGACGGAAGTTTCATATCGAATATTTAATGGTAAAGTTCGCAAAGTTTTGACAAAGTGCAGCATCAAGTTATGGTTTTTAACTTTCTAACGTGTAACTTTGAGGCTGCCACAACTGAAGAAGAAAATGATTAGCATTACCGAAAAAACCTTACAGGATTTACAATTCCCGACCATATTAGAAACCATTGCATCGATTTGCAATACGGATATCGGAAAACAGAAAGCCTTAACGATAATTCCTTTCAAAGAGCAAGAACATTTAATCGATGCGCTGCTGCAAACGTCGGAGTACCTTTCTTCGTTTCAGAATAATAATGCCATTCCAAATCATGGATTCGATGCCATTTCTCATGAAATTAAATTCCTTGCCATTGAAGACAGTTTTCTGGAAGTCGGAAGTTTCCGGAAGATTGCTTCGATTTCCGAAACCTCGAATGTCCTTTTGCACTTTTTGAAAAAGTTCGACGAATATTATCCCAAGCTGAATGCCAAGGCGAGCCAACTTGTCCAGACTAAAGAAATTATTCAGTTGATAGAACAGGTCGTTGATAAGTATGGTGAAATCAAAGACAATGCTTCACCGGATTTGTTGGAGATTCGGCGCAACATGAATAGCGTCCGTGGGAAAGTCAACCAAAGTTTTGGTATCGCTCTTACACAATACAATAGTTTGGGTTATTTGGATGAAATCAAAGAAAGTTTTGTTCAGAATCGCAGGGTTTTAGCGGTGTTGGCGATGTACCGCCGTAAAGTGAAAGGTTCGATTTTGGGAAGTTCCAAAACCGGCAGCATTGCGTATATCGAACCGGAAACTACATTAAACTATTCCCGTGAGCTGAGCAACCTCGAATACGAAGAAAAAGAAGAAATACTCCGCATCCTAAAACAATTGACCAATGCGATCCGACCTTTTTTGCCTTTATTAATTCAATACCAAGATTTCCTCAGCGATATCGATTTGATTGCCGCTAAAGCAAAATATGCCGACCGAATCAATGGGATTTTGCCTAAAATTACGGACGAGCGGAAGTTGGTTTTCAGAGATGCCTTCCACCCTATTTTGTATTTGAATAACAAACAGAAAGGCGAGATGACGTATCCGCAGACGTTTCAACTCGATCAGCAAAACAGGATTATCGTCATTTCCGGACCGAATGCAGGCGGGAAAACCATCTCGTTAAAAACGGTTGGTTTATTACAGTTGATGTTGCAATCCGGCATGCTGATTCCGGTGCACGAACGTAGTGAAACGTTTTTGTTCGATCGGATACTGACCGACATCGGCGACAATCAATCGATAGAAAATCATTTGAGCACCTATAGTTACCGGTTAAAAAACATGAATTATTTCCTAAAGAAATGCAATAAGAAAACGCTTTTCTTGATTGATGAATTCGGCACCGGTTCCGATCCTGAATTGGGCGGCGCTTTGGCAGAGATTTTCTTGGAAGAATTCTATCACCGCGAAGCATTTGGAATCATCACGACGCATTATTCTAATTTAAAAATACTCGCCAACGAACTGCCTTTTGCAAATAATGCCAACATGCTTTTTGATGAAAAGTCGTTGGAGCCGATTTATAAACTAGTTATCGGGCAAGCCGGAAGTTCTTTCACGTTTGAAGTGGCGCAGAAAAATGGAATTCCATACGGATTAATCAATCGGGCAAAAAAGAAAATCGAAGTCGGAAAAGTCCGCTTTGATAAAACGATTGCCAACCTTCAAAAGGAGCGTTCTAAAATGGAAAAAACGTCGCAAACGCTGAAGGAAGAAGAATCGAAAGCGCGAGAAGAAAGCAAAAAGATGGAAACCATCAATACCAAAATTAAACAGAAACTGGAGAGTTATCAAGAATTGTATGACAGCAACCAGCGCTTGATTTATATGGGACAAAAGATGGAAGACATTGCAGAAAAGTATTTCAATTCTAAAAATAAAAAAGAACTAATCGGCGAATTTTTGAAAGTGATTGAAATCGAAAACTCCAAACGCAAGAAAGCCACAGCTAAGGAAATCAAGAGTAAGGAAGTCCAGAAAAAGGAAATCATTAAAGAAGTCACTGTTCATGTAGAAGAAATCCGAAAAGAGAAAAAAGAAAAGAAACTCAAAGCGAGTCAGGTAATCGAGAAGCCAAAACCGGTATTGAAAGTCGGCGATCGCGTGCGGATGCTAGACGGAAAAGCAGTCGGAAGCATCGATAAGATAGAAAAAAACAAAGCCGTTGTCAATTACGGAGTCTTCACTTCAACGGTCAGTTTGGCTTCGTTGGAGTTTGTCGAAGCGGCGAAAAAGTAACCTAATAAGAAACATATGCTTGATCTTCCAAAAGATAAAAAAATAATCTTGTTCGATGGGCTTTGCAACCTGTGTGAAACTTCCGTGCAATTTGTTATCAAACATGATTCTAAAGATGAGTTTCGATTTGTGTCGTTGCAGTCGGATTTAGGACAACAGATATTGCATCACATTGGTATCAATCCGAAAAATATTGATTCGACAGTTTTGTATATTCCCGGCGTAGCCTATTACTATAAATCGAATGCGGCGTTGCAGATTGCCAAAAGACTTGGCGGATTTTTTCATTTTGGAACGCTGTTCAAAATTATTCCATTGGGATTGCGCAATACCGTATACGATTACATTGCTACCAACCGCTACAAATGGTATGGGAAGAAAGAAACGTGTTGGTTGCCTC
>JBBRXW010000113.1:0-6709 GCA_038238295.1 Flavobacteriales bacterium
AACTGTCCGAATAGCAATCCGATCAGTACTAAAAGCACTTGATAAATGGGGAAAATTAAAAGCAAGCGAATCGGTGTAAACCAATAGCCGACGCCTTCTTTCGTAATGCCGACCCAAAAGCAAAAGTATATCGACAGCCATGCCGAAGCCGATCCAGTAATGGCAAAAACCACAATGATAATCGTTAGTTGAAAGTTGGATTGGATTCCCCAGCGCTGTTTAAAGTTTGGCATACGTATTAAATAGGATACAAATATAACAGATTATTTGGTTGCGCTTCGGGCAAAAAATTAAAGCCGCTGCTTGTACTGGCTTTGAAAATAAATGAAGTAATTATACAACAAGTAATTCACTTCCAACCCATAATGGATATTCGAATCATAATCGATTCGCATTCCATACAAATCCGGATTATACCGGAACGGATCCAGAACCCGCTGATTCCAAGTAGTCACATAAAAACTGTTTTTATTTTCGAGATACGATAGCGAATAAAAGTTTCTCGGTTTTGCCATCGCCAGCCAAGAGTCGAAACCGGGTTCAATAATCGTGATTTCATATTGCAACGAATCATTAGCAATTCGCAACGTATCGCCTTTCATCGCTTTCGCTGTATTGGCCACTATCGTTTTCGACGGCGAGCAGGCAATGATAATCGCCAGGATAATTCCGGTTAACAACAGCCTTTTCATATCTCTTTTATTTGGAATAAAGTTATGAAAAGGAATTCAAAATCATCTCAAACCCTTTTGTTTTAACATAAAAAAGCCGAACAAATGGCCCGGCTTTTTACGTTATTTTCAGTCTAAAATTATACTTTTTCCGATCGTAGGATACTGGAGATTTGTTCTGCTAATTCCGTTCCGATTCTATCTTGAGCTTCCAAAGTTGCCGCGCCGATATGAGGCGTCAGTGAAATTTTCGGGTGCATCAATATCCTGATTTCGGGTGACGGTTCGTTTTCAAAAACATCGAGTCCGGCGAACAAAACCTTACCGGTATCTAACGCTTCTATCAAGGCGATTTCATCAATGACACCACCGCGGGAACAGTTAATGATTCCGACATTATCTTTCATCGCAGCAATTTCTTCCGCGCCAATCACATAACCTTCCTGCGCTGGAACGTGTAGTGTAATAAAATCGGAATGCCGGAACAAATCCTCGGTCGGTTCTGTTACGATATCCACATTGATGAATTGTCCGTTATAAAAATCGACTTTAATCTCAGCATTATCCACATATTTATCGGCGGCAATTACTTTCATTCCCAATCCCAACGCTATTTTTGCAGTCGCTTGCCCGATACGGCCGAAACCGATAATCCCTAAAGTTTTTCCACGCAATTCGATACCATCAGCATACGCTTTTTTCAATCCATTAAAATTCGTATCACCTTCTAACGGCATATTTCTGTTGGCATCCTGAAGAAAACGCACACCGGTAAAAAGATGCGCAAACACCAATTCCGCGACGCTTTCCGAAGAAGAAGCGGGCGTATTAATCACATGAACGCCTTTCGAGCGCGCATAATCCACATCAATGTTATCCATCCCGACACCGCCGCGTCCGATGATTTTTAAACCCGGGCAATGGTCAATGATATCCTGACGAACTTTCGTAGCGCTACGCACCAACAGCACGGCAATGTTGTGGGTATTGATATAGTTACTGACCTGTTCCTGCGCCACTTTCGTCGTGATTACTTCAAATCCGCCTTTTTCTAAAGCCTTGATTCCGCTGTCGGAAATCCCATCGTTGGCTAATATCTTCATTTTTATTTTTTTAATTCTTTAATTGTCATGTTAATCTTTAGCAAAGTAATCCGGAGCTGTTCCTGCTATTCGTTGCAATCTCTCCTTGCTAATACGTACATTCGACGGAAGCGCGATTCTCTATTTGTCTTTCCGGAAGTGGAAACGGATCGTTTCTTTTCCCGCAATGACAGGATTTCCACTGCTATCAGGGCTAGGCATTTGCCTAAAATTTCATCCCTGAAACTTTCATTTCAAAATCCTGCATTACATGCACCAAAACCTGAACACTTTCTACCGGCAAGGCGTTATACATCGAAGCTCTGTAACCACCAACCGAACGGTGACCCGTCAATCCTGAGATTCCGGCTTCTTTCCACAACGTATCAAAAATTGGGGCGTGGTCTTCATTCACCAATAGAAAAGTAGCATTCATCACGCTACGGTCTTCTACATTGGCAGCTCCTTTGAAATACTGATTTCTGTCAATTTCAGTATATAACAAATCAGCTTTTTCATTATTAATCGCTTCGATACCAGCAATTCCGCCTAAATTTTTCAACCATTGCAACGTCAATAAGGACGTGTAGATTGGAAAAACAGGTGGCGTATTGTACATGCTTTCTGCTTTAATATGTTTCTCATAATCCAACATGCTTGGAATCGCACGACCAGTTTTGCCTAAAATTTCTTCTTTGACAATGACTAGAGTAGTTCCCGCTGGACCCATATTTTTCTGCGCTCCGGCGTAAATCAAATCGAATTGCGTGAAATCCATCACTCGGGAAAAAATATCCGAACTCATATCACAAACAATCGGCATCTGGAGTTTTGGAAAACTTTTCATCTGTGTCCCGAAAATCGTATTGTTGCTGGTGCAGTGAAAATAATTTGCATCGGCAGGCACTTCAAATCCTTTTGGAATGTGTGTATAATTTTCGTCTTTCGAAGAGGCCACCACGACCGTTTCTCCAAAAGTCTTGGCTTCTTTAATCGCGTTGTTCGCCCAAGTTCCAGTGTCTAAATAGGCGGCTTTTCCGTTTTCTTTCATTAAGTTGTACGGCACCATCAAAAACTCTAAACTGGCACCGCCGCTCAAAAATAACGCTTGGTAGCCTTTACCGGTCAAGTCTAATAAATCTAAAGCTAAGGCTCGGGCTTCCTCCATCACTGCAATAAAATCTTTGCTTCGGTGGGAAATCTCTAATATCGATAATCCGGAATTGTTGAAATCTAAAATGGCTTCTGCCGATTTTTCGAAAACTTCTTGAGGAAGAATGCATGGACCGGCACTATAATTATGTTTTTTCATTACATCTGTTAGCATAGCATAAAAATTTAGAAGGCAAATTTCGGGAATAGGGTTGAGATAAACGACTTTTTTAGAGGTTTAATCGATGATGTTATTAACAAAAACGTTGTAGTTGAAATCTTTTTTACGCTAGATTGAGTAAAAATTCTAACGTATCTACATTGTCGGCGTAGTCCCAAAGTTGCGGTTTTTGGGTAGTTCCGAATGCAATACTATCTTCAGTCAAACCATTGGAGACGATGCATTGAATTTGCTCTTCATCGTTTTTGAGTTGCTGTAGTACCGCCTCCAAAGTATCATAATATTCATAAAAAACACTAGCAATAGGAGAGGCGTAACTCGAATCTTCTTTGATAGTTAAAAACTCATTATCCAATAATTTGAAATTACTCATCAAAAAAACCGCTTTGTTGTAATCGTAATTATTGGCGTATTTCTCATATTTAATGACGTCCTGATAGGGGAAAACACCGCCAAAGAAAGCATCAAAATTGTAGCCCTTCGGAACAAATAGTTTCGAAACATTCCGACAACCTAATCCAAAATATCGGAAAATATCTTCGCCCAAAGCAATCATTTGTTCCGGAGTCTCTTTTCCATTAAGTACGGCCACCGAATTTCTCGATTTGCGAATGATGCTCGGTTTATCCTTGAAATAATATTCGAAATAACGCGCAGTATTGTTGCTGCCTGTGGCAATTACGGCATCAAAATTTTCTAATTTTCCTTCCACGAAAGTGATTTTATTTTGAAGTTGAGGTTCAATTGCAATCAAATATTTTGCTAAAAAGGGTAGTAAATGCTGGTCGTTCGAAGAAGTTTTTACAGCCACAGCATGCCCTGAAATCAAGACCGAAAGAAAATCATGAAAACCCACCAACGGTATATTCCCCGCGAGTATTAATCCGATGGTTTTGGGCTGTACTTTTTCTAAATGATATGGAGCTAGCCAAGCGGTAAGATTTTCTTCTGTCAATGCTTCTGCCCAAGACTGAATGGCAAAGCAAACCTGTTTTGGCGTATACCAGCCGTTATGCGACTGCGACAAAACAATCAGTTCGGCAAACGCATCAAAAAACAAATCATTATGCAAAACAGCCGCTTTTTTTGAATGAGAATCTTCAGCAAACTGGCTGAGGAATTTCCCTAATTCAACAAAACATTTTTTTTTATCGATTTGTGACATGCGTTTACTTGTATATGAATTGTTTTGATTGTAATTTTGCGCAAAAATAACCTTTATTGGCAACACCTAAAGGGTAAAGTAAAATTAAATGGCAATTATAATCACCGATGAATGTATTAATTGTGGTGCCTGTGAACCGGAGTGCCCGAATACAGCGATATACGAAGGGGCGGACGACTGGAGATATAAAGACGGAACGGCCCTTAAAGGGAAAGTAGTTTTGCCAGATGGTTCTGAAGTTGATGCCGATGCTGCCCAAACTCCAGTTTCGGATGACATCTATTATATTGTTCCTGATAAATGCACCGAATGCAAAGGATTTCACGATGAGCCTCAATGTGCTGCGGTTTGCCCGGTAGATTGCTGTATTCCGGACGATAACCATGTTGAAAGCGAAGCAACCTTACTCAACAGGCAGGCGTTCCTGCACAATGAATAAACAATAACTAAAAAAACCTGAGCTTTCACTCAGGTTTTTTGTTATTAGTATATTGTTATTGCTTTATAACACTATATTTTTCAGTAGTTACCATATCGGATTTATCATCATAGGTTTCCAAAATCAGATTGCCATCGACGTCAAAATAACCAATTGATGTTTTCGAATTGGCTCTGTAAATATAACTATTGGTGGAAGTTTTTCTAAGCAAGGCTGGTTTTTGTTTCGGATCAGCACTCATTTTATAACCCATTGGATCAAGATCTAAACGAAACTTTTGACCACTACCCATATAATAGGAAGAACGGTCTACATCAACGGTTCTAGTGCTTCCATCAGGATTGGTAACTTTTGTAACGGAAGTAACCTGAACTGGAGAATCTTTCATTTCGATGTTCAGGGTATTCGGTTGCGCTTCTTTCAATTCGATGTTCTGAACTTCATTGACTTCCTGTTTTTTTACAATTTTCTGCTCGCCTTTAGAATCCTTTACGGTCGTAACCGTTGTCTTTGTTACTCCGGTAACATTCTGATTCTGCGCTTGGCTATTCATTGAAAATAAAAAAGCGGTTAATCCTATTGCTAATGTTTTCATGTGTTTTGATTTAAAATTTATATTTATAAAGATAGTCCGTCACGGTTTTATAATTTTTTTTAACTTTTCTATAATTCACACCTTACTTTTGCAGTCGATTTCAAAAAAAATCCTAATGTCACTTCAGGATTTCAATTGATTGCAGGAGTTATTAGAAATTAAATCCTAATCGGGTGTAAAAATAGGCACCGTTAAATCCCATCTGAACGGCATCCCAATATCCACCGGCTTCTGTATTGCCTTGCTCATCCTGTTGGTCCGGATATACATTCAATAGATTGTTGGCACCGATACTCCATTTTAATGCTTTGGTGATTTTATAACCGACAGTTAAATCGGTTACAATTTTAGCATTGTAAACATCTTCTTCATCAGCATAATCCACTAAAACCACTTTGTTGAATCGTGTAAATGCTACGCCGGCATCCAATTTCCGTATCGCATAATTCAGGTTCAAGCCGAACTTGTTTTTCGGAGCAGAGGCTAATAAAAACGCTCTTTCGCGTCTTCCGAAGAAAGTCTCTTCATCGTTCAGATTCCCATCATTTATATTATAAATAATCATATCATTGATATTTCCCACCAAGGTAGCGCTCAGTTTAGAACTGCCTAATGTCTTTTTCCAGGCTAAGACAACATCTACTCCTTTGGTTTCTGTATCGACACCGTTGGTAAAGAATTGAGCTGATTCGACTCCCAGATTCAAGGCAGTCGCATCAAAATAACCAGTCAATACAATACGATCCCTCACATTGATGAAGTACCCATCAACGGTAGCGGTAAAATCACCGAAAGAGGCAGTAAAACCTAACGAAGAATTGATCGCTTTTTCTTCATGCAGTTTTTCTATTCCAAATCCTTTTGTCACTGGACTGTTATTGGCAGCCAATAATATTTCGCTAGCGCCATCGGCATTGAAATTAGTAAAACGTAAATTATAATAAATCTGAGCCAAAGATGGTGCTCTGAATCCAGTGCTCACCGAACCCCTAATATTAAAATGTCTTCCGGCTTTTACTCTCGAGGCAAATTTCCCGTTGATGGTTTTCCCAAAATCACTGTAATTTTCATAACGTGCAGCACCGCTTATTAAAAAACTGTCCGTGACATCCAATTCTGCATCGGCGTATAACGATAAATTGGTTCTACTTCTATCGACTTCATTCGCCGGACTATATCCCGGAAAACCTTGCGAACCTCCTGGTCTTGGATTTCCGGAAGCCTCATCAACCGGAGCGGATTGGTTAGTTGGATCCGTAATCACCACTCCGTTTGTATCATAAGTAGCATACGAACCTTCTTCTCCGGCAAAGATGTTGAATTTTTCGATTCTGTATTCCGCTCCAAACGCAAAGTTCAGTCCTTTTAAAAAGTCATAATTTTTGGAGAAGTCGAAATTGGTGGTGTTTTGTACTAAGCTATGC
>JBBRXW010000114.1:0-6653 GCA_038238295.1 Flavobacteriales bacterium
ATCCCGTAGCCGTTATGTGTTACATTATTAATTGAATTACATTCGCCATTATCAAATCTACTAAAATCAACTATTGCCATCGCTCTGCATATTGGTAATAACGCCGCTTTCAAAGGATTGACATTGGTATCATGCTCATAAGACGGACCTGATGGGTTCGCATGATGACCGGTATACAGCATGTTATTGTTCAGATAACCTGCATATCGTTCTTGTTGCTCATAATTGCCATCAATAGCAGTGTAATAGATAGTTTCGTCAGTAAGCAAGAATTCTTCATTTAAAATAATTTCTCTTCTATCAACGTAATCGTAATCATTAATCGGCGTGTAATGTATAATGTATTTATTGGTTGCCGCATCGTAAGTTACCGCCTGTCCATTCACTGAAGTGATATGACTGTTACTGTCGTAATCAAAATGATATGCCGCTGCGAAATTTCCATAACTAGTGGCACTCTGCAGATTGTTGTTGGGGTAATACGTGAAAGTTTGTATAAGGATTCCGTTGGCTTTGGCGACTTTTTTCAATAATCCATTAGGATAAAAAAACCACTGCGTTTCGCTGGCTGAACCTGGAAAAAAAATCACCCGTGCCAATTTTGTCGGATCGAGTTTGGTAATCGGTTTGATAGATTGACGCGCTTGTGCTCCGACAGTAAAATCATCCGATTCACTACATGAAAAAATAAGGAAAGCAAGTACGAGTAAAGCGTAGATTTTTTTCACGGTGTTACATTTTAAAGAGGCATAAATGTAACCATAAAAACTTATAAATCAAACTGTTTGATTTTTCGGTATAAGGTTCTTTCTGAAATTCCCAACTCATCCGCTGCCGCTTTGCGTTTTCCCTTGTTTTTTTCGAGCGATTTCTTGATCAGTTCGATTTCTTTTTGCTCTAATTTTAATACTTCTTCTTCCTCGACTGTTTCGGCAAACATATAATTGTCGTCGTTTTGATCGAATTCTTCCGTAGTGTTATTGTTTGGAGTCGCCATCACAGCTCTTCGCGGCGTTTCTTCAAATGAAATTTCACTTTCAGCCTCTTTCGAACCGTATATTTTTTGAATCAGATTCGGATTGATGTCTTGCACTTTCGACGCGCCATTTTTCATCAATTCGAGCGTTAGTTTTTTCAAATCGTTCAAATCACTTTTCATATCAAAAAGCACTTTATATAAAATATCCCGTTCGGTACTGAAATCACTTTCCGATTTTTTGTCCTTAATTATCGAAGGTAAATTGCTTCCCTCAATAGGTAAATACGACTGCAATAAGGCTGCAGAAATATCTCGAGTGGTTTCTAAAACGGAAATCTGTTCTGCGACATTTCGCAACTGGCGGATATTACCGCTCCAACGGAATTTCTGCAATACCTGAATGGCACTGTCATCCAGTCGCAACGGCGGCATTTTATATTTGTGTGCAAAATCAGCTGCAAACTTTCGAAACAATAAATGAATATCGTCTTTCCGTTCGCGCAATGGCGGCAGGTTAATATCCACTGTACTTAAACGATAGTATAGATCTTCACGGAATTTCCCTTTTTCAATCGCATCAAATAAATTTACATTCGTGGCAGCGACAATGCGCACATTCGTTTTTTGCACTTGTGATGAACCCACTTTGATAAATTCGCCGTTTTCTAAAACACGCAGCAAACGCACCTGTGTCGTCAAAGGCAATTCGCCGACTTCATCGAGGAAAATCGTTCCGCCGTCAGCAACTTCAAAATACCCTTCACGCGTATTGGTGGCTCCGGTAAAGGCGCCCTTTTCGTGCCCGAACAACTCGCTGTCGATAGTTCCTTCCGGAATCGCACCACAGTTGACAGCAATATATTTTCCGTGCTTCCTATGCGAAAGCGAATGAATAATTTTTGGAATACTTTCTTTACCAACGCCACTTTCTCCCGCCACCAAAACGGTTATATCGGTTGGTGCGACCTGAATGGCTTTTTCGATAGCACGATTGAGTTTCGGATCGTTTCCGATAATTTCAAAACGCTGTTTTATTGCTTGAACACTTTCCATTGTACTTGTTTTAATTCATATCAGAATACCCTGTTGCTTCTCCGATCAAAGTACCGCTGGTACAATCCGTGATCTTGACATTCACAAATTCACCAATAGTGTACTCCTCTTTCGGAAAAACGACCGTAATGCTTTGCGAATTGCGTCCCGACCAGTCTTTATCTGATTTTTTGGATGCTTTGTCAATCAATACTTCTACAGTCTGACCAACAAATTCTTTCGTGCGCAGGGCGCTATGCACTCTTTGTAAATCTACAATTTCCTGCAAACGGCGTGACTTTGTGGTTTCCGGAACATCATCTTCCATTTTTCTTCCGGCCATGGTTCCCGGTCTTTCCGAATAGGCATACATATAACCGAAGCTATATTTTACATAGTCCATCAAACTCAAAGTGTCCTGATGATCTTTTTCCGTTTCGGTAGGAAAACCGGCAATCATATCTTGAGTAATGCAACAATCCGGAATAATTTTTTTGATAGTGTCAATCAAGGTCATGTATTCTTCGCGCGTATGCAAACGGTTCATTTCTTTCAATATTCGGTTGCTTCCCGATTGTACTGGCAGGTGAATATGGTTGCAGATATTCGGGTGTTTTGCAATTACTTTCAACACGCTCAAATGCATGTCCTGTGGATTGGAAGTCGAAAACCGAATGCGCATTTTCGGAAAACCAACCGCGACCATTTCCAACAACTGATCAAAATCGACTGCTGTGGCTTGCTGCATTTCAGACGCCTTGTCAAAATCCTTTTTTAGGCCACCACCATACCATAAATAACTATCTACATTTTGACCCAAAAGCGTGATTTCCTTGAATCCGGTGTCCCACAACTCTTGAATTTCTTTGATGATGCTCTGCGGTTCCCGACTGCGTTCCCGTCCGCGCGTAAAAGGCACCACGCAAAACGTACACATATTATCGCAGCCCCGCGTAATCGAAACCAACGCCGAAACACCATTGGTCATCAAACGCACTGGCGCAATATCGCCATAGGTTTCTTCTTTCGATAAAATCACATTGATGGCGTCGCGACCTTCCTCGACTTCTGCCAATAGATTAGGCAAATCTTTATAAGCATCTGGACCGACAACTAAATCGACGATTTTTTCTTCTTCTAGAAATTTGTCTTTAAGACGTTCCGCCATACAGCCCAACACACCGACTTTCATCTTTGGATTGACTTGTCGTTTCACGGCATTGTATTTCTCGAGGCGTTTGCGAATAGTTTGTTCCGCTTTGTCACGAATCGAACAGGTGTTCACCAAGACCAAATCGGCTTCCTCTAAGATTTGTGTCGTATTATAGCCGTTGTCCGACAAGATCGAAGCAACGATTTCGCTGTCCGAAAAATTCATCGCGCAACCATAACTCTCTATAAAAAGTTTCCGGGTATTCTCAGGTTTTTGTTGTAGTGCAAGACTTTCACCTTGTTTATTCTCTTCAATAATCTTTTCCATAGGTCAATTAATCTTCGGCAAAGATAAGCGAATCTAAGAAAATCTGACAACCTGTCAGTCTAAGTTTTCGTTAAAATTTTCAGAAGCACTTTCCCGCTATTCGCCTATATCTCTTCACTGCGTTACGAGGATACCGGCTGCTATCGGGGCTAAAACAGTTGCCGGGTTTTGAAAACACTCCCGACGAATTGCCCAAAATTTCGGTCAAAGACACGATATATAAAAAAATTAGATACTTTTGCCACATAAACAAAAAGCAATATGGCAAAGAATTTAGTGATAGTGGAGTCCCCTGCAAAGGCAAAAACCATCGAAAAATTTTTGGGAAGTGACTATCAGGTTGAATCCAGTTATGGACATATCGCCGACTTGCCTTCCAAAGAAATTGGTGTCGATGTTGCTAACGGTTTCAAACCCCGATACGAAGTTTCTGCCGATAAGAAAGCGTTGGTCAGTAAACTGAAAACTCTTTCTAAAAATGCCGATATGGTTTGGCTCGCTTCCGATGAGGACCGAGAAGGAGAAGCGATTTCGTGGCATTTATCCGAAGAATTAAAATTGGATAAAGCCAAAACCAAGCGAATTGTTTTCCACGAAATTACCAAATCCGCCATTCTCAAAGCTATTGAAAACCCACGCGAAATCGATTATAATTTAGTCAATGCGCAACAAGCGCGGCGGGTATTAGACCGATTGGTAGGTTACGAATTGTCGCCGGTGTTGTGGAGAAAAGTCAAAGGCGGATTGTCTGCCGGACGCGTGCAATCGGTTGCCGTTCGTTTGATTGTAGAAAGAGAAAGAGAAATCCAGGATTTCAAACCGGTCGCCAGTTTTTCGATTACCGCAGAATTTATCAATGAAGCCGGAAAATCATTCAAGGCAAGGCTGCCTAAAAATTTCAACACCAAAAAAGAAGCGGAAGACTTCTTAAATAAAAATATAGGTTCTACTTATAAAGTGGCCGACATCGAAACCAAACCGGCTAAAAAGTCACCTGCAGCGCCATTTACGACTTCGACATTACAACAAGAAGCAGCGCGAAAGCTCTACTTACCGGTTGGAATCACGATGCAATTGGCACAACGTTTATACGAAGCGGGACTTATTACTTATATGAGAACGGACAGTGTCAATCTCTCGAAAGACGCGATGGATGCGGCTCAAGCGGAAATCATCAAATCCTATGGAAAAGAATTTTCAAGACCAAGAACATTTGCGAATAAAAGCAAAGGCGCACAGGAAGCCCACGAAGCGATACGTCCAACTGATATGTCACGCCATTCCGTCAATATTGATAGAGATCAGGCACGTTTGTATGATCTAATCTGGAAAAGAACATTGGCTTCACAAATGAGTGATGCCGATTTGGAGCGCACCAACATAAAAATCGAGGCCAGTACGCATAATGAAATGTTTACAGCTTCCGGAGAAGTATTACTTTTTGAAGGTTTCTTAAAAGTATATCTCGAAGGAAATGATGAAGATGATGAAGAACAAGAAGGAATGTTGCCGGCGATGAGAGTCAGCGAAAAATTGCAGAATAATTATATTACAGCCACAGAAAGATATACTAGGCCATCAGCACGATATACTGAAGCGGCACTGGTTAAAAAATTAGAAGAATTGGGTATCGGACGCCCATCTACCTATGCGCCGACGATTTCTACAATCATCAACAGAACGTATGTTGAGAAAGGAAACTTGGAAGGTCAGGAACGCAATTATACGCAGCTTTCGTTGAGATCGGGAAAAATTTCCGAGCAGGGTTTGAAAGAAAATACGGGTTCGGACAAAGGCAAGTTGGTGCCGACGGATATTGGGACCATTGTAACAGACTTTTTGGTAAAAAATTTCGGAGCCATCCTCGACTATAATTTCACCGCCAAGGTAGAGCAGGATTTTGATGAAATCGCAGAAGGTAACGTCAATTGGGAGAAAATGATGCAGGAATTCTACAACACTTTTCATCCCAATGTAATTGAAGTCGACGCCAATGCAGAAAGAGAAAGCGGAGAAAGAATATTAGGGAAAGATCCGAAAACAGCGCGTAAAGTAAGTGTTCGTTTAGGGAAATTTGGACCTATGGTTCAGATTGGAGAAGCGGATGATGACGATAAGAAGTTTGCGAGCTTGATGCCGGATCAAAACATCGGTACTATTTCTTTAGAAGAAGCATTGAATTTGTTCCTATTGCCTAAAAATCTCGGAACTTATAATGGGGAAGAAGTGGAAGTGAATAACGGCCGATTCGGACCTTATGTGCGATTTGGTAGTGCTTTTATTTCGTTGCCTAAAGGCGAAGATCCGTTAGATGTCACAATGGAGCGCGCTCAGGAACTGATTGATGAAAAGGCAAAGGCGGATGCTCCTATAGCAATGTATAAAAATTTAGGGGTACAAAAAGGCGTTGGGCGATTTGGCCCATTTATTAAGTGGAACGGATTGTTTATCAATGTTAGTAAGAAATATAATTTCGATAACTTATCACAATCGGAAGTCCAGGAATTGATTGAGGATAAATTGCAGAAGGAAATTGATAAAGTGCTCCATAATTGGGAAGCAGAAGGAATTTTGGTGGAGAAAGCACGTTGGGGAAGATCGATTATTACAAAAGGTAAAATCAAGATTGAACTCAGTAAAGATATTGACGCTACCAAACTAACTTTAGCCCAAGTGCAGGAAATGATTGAAAAGAAAGCTCCTGCAAAGAAAACTGCAGCAAAGAAAACTACGACAAAAAAGGCGACTGCCAAAAAAACAACCACGGTTAAAAAGAAATAGATAATGGAATTTAGTTTTCTAGCACCTAACGATAATGAAATTCTAAGTTTTATCGAAGGATTGACTTCACAACAATTAGGCAGCAAGGTCGTTTTTCACACCCGAGAAGATTTTCCTAATTTGAAAGAAATCAAAATTGCACTCATTGGAGTAATTGAGAACAGAGGAATGAATGACAACAATGATTTCGACCTCAAAAATATCAGAAAAGAACTGTATGGGCTTTTTCCCGGAAATTGGGAAACATCTATAGCCGATTTGGGAGATATACTCCCAGGAAATAAGATTGAAGACACCTATTTTGCCTTACAGGCGGTCACTTCGTCCTTGCTTAAAAGGAATATTATTCCGGTGGTTCTTGGTGGGTCGCAAAATTTAACC
>JBBRXW010000115.1:0-6639 GCA_038238295.1 Flavobacteriales bacterium
GCCACGCCAGAAATTCCGGAAATTCATTCGGTGCAATGACTACAGGCTGATGATGAAGTTTCAGCAAAAAATGATAGAGTGCCAGCGTCGAACCCATAGCATCACCATCGGGACTTCGGTGCGGGATAATCGCTATTTTCTTTGGAGTGGAAAGTAACTGCGCTATCGATTCAATATCCTCTTTTTTCATAGAGTGCGAAGTTACATTTTTTTGGGAAAAAAGAAACAATTTAACAACTTGTTACCAATTTATTTTACAATGGTCAAACCCAGCCAGACAGCAAATAATCCGACAATAACACTCCAAGCGATATAAACGAAAACCAAGCCGTAGTTGTGGTTTTGCAGCATCGTAATATTTTCATAACCGAACGTTGAGAAGGTAGTATATCCTCCGCAAAATCCAGTAACCAGAAGCCATTTCATAGCCGAATCCGTCAAGTCGTTTTTCTCCAATAAACCGATAATAATACCAATCAGCAAGCAGCCTATCAGATTGGCAACTAATGTGGCTAAAGGAAAAACGGACGCGAAGTATTTTTGAATGAAAACAGTAGTTAGGTACCGAAGCATGCTTCCGACACCGCCGCCTAATGCAATCAAAATTAAAGTTCGTGCCATAGATTCGATTTTATCTTAGCTGAATTCGAAGTTATTTGGATGTAGCGATGACGAAATTAAGTTTGAGTTTGACGCCCATTTGCATCAAATCGACCAAATCCTGCACCTTGTTATCAGCAGGAACCCGCACCACAACTACTTTGTCATTCATCATCGTTGTCTTATTAAACAATGCCTGTTCCAACTGATCAAACGGAAGCTGTTCCTTGTCGAGGTAATACAATTTATCTTCCGTCACGGAAATCGTAATATGGTCTTTCTGGGTTGTTTCGTTAGAGGAGGCTTTGGGCAGCGTCAACTTAATCACATTTGGATTGGCCAAAGTTGATATAATCAAGAAAAACAAAAACAAAAAGAACATGATGTCGCTCAATGACGACGTCGGGATTTCAGGATGGAACCGTTTGTTTCTTTTAATTGCCATGTGGTTCCTGAATTACGTTGATAATTTCTAAGGTTTGGCGTTGCACCTTAAGCGTAAAACCATCGATCATCATGTTGAACAAATGGTACGCGGAATACGCGACAACTCCAACGACCAACCCGGCACCAGAACTAATCATTTTTTCATACAATCCGCCAGAAATCGTTTGGATGTTTAGGTTTCCAGTTGTAGAAATAGAGTGGAAAATCTTGATAACCCCAGCAATAGTTCCGATAAATCCTAAGATCGGAGCAATCCCTGAAATCAATCCAAGATAACCGAGCCCTTTTTCCATTTGTGCGATTTCCACATTAGCGGTTTGTTCCATAACAGATTCTATCTCGCCAATCGGTCTTCCGATAATCGAAACACCACTTCTAAGGATATTTCCGGCTGCAGTATTTTCACGGCTGCAAAGCATCACGGCATTATCGACTCTACCGGTCTTGAGTTGCATTTTGACTTCCGAAACAAGATTACTATCCTGTTTGATCGCTTTTTTAATCGACAGATATCGCTCGATAATCACATAAATACAAAAGAAAAGTAAAACAATCAGCGGATAAATCATCACACCGCCTTTGAGAAGAAAATCGAGATAGGAAATATTTTGAGTAACACTCACTTCAGTCGTGCCGGCAACAGCATTAGCTGCATTAGCAATAGAATCGGTAACGGGTGCTGCCTGTAACAGGAAATTGAAAATCATCATAGAGGTATCGTTATTTAGTACGTTTACAAAAGTGCGTAAATTTTTAAAAAGCTAATCCAAATTCATTTTTTTTTATGAACAGACTTTTGGCTATAATGTGAATAACGATTTTTTTTAATAATAAGTATGCCCTCCGAAAAGTTGTCGGTTTTTTAAATTGGGGCGTGACCCTGCGGGTCGGGCTTTCCGCAGTGCACGGCACTTTGCTGCAATCCCTCACGCGGGCGCTTACGAACAAAAATCAAGTACTTTGCTATTCGTACTTCGCCAATAATCAAACAATAATCACAGTACAACGTCCTTAGTTTTTTTAATTTCTATTTTCAAGTTTAATATTTTAAAAGTATTTTTGCCCATGCAACACAACGTACTAATTTTAGATTTCGGATCGCAATACACACAACTTATTGCCCGAAGAGTTCGCGAATTGAACATATTCTGCGAAATTTTTCCTTACAACCATTTTCCCGACGATTTATCGAGTTACAAAGCGGTGATCCTTTCAGGAAGCCCGTTTTCAGTTCGTGCGGAAGACGCGCCACATCCAGACTTGTCGCAGATTCGAGGAAAGCTGCCTTTGCTGGCGGTTTGTTATGGTGCACAATACTTGGCACATTTTAGTGGAGGTGAAGTGGCACCATCCAATACCAGAGAATACGGCAGAGCCAATCTTTCTTTCGTAAAAAGCGGCGAACCTTTTTTTGAGGGCATCCAGCAACATTCTCAAGTATGGATGTCGCACAGCGATACCATAAAAACAATACCATCTAATGGCGTAAAATTGGCGAGTACCAATGATGTAGAAAATGCGGCGTATAGAATTGAAGGTGAGGTAACTTACGCGATACAATTTCATCCTGAAGTCTACCATTCTACCGATGGAAAACAACTGCTCGAAAACTTCCTGGTGAAAATTGCACATGTTCCTCAAAATTTCACGCCGAAGGCTTTTGTCGAAGAAATGATTGGAGAATTGAAAGAGAAATTGCAAGATGATAAAGTCGTATTGGGACTTTCAGGCGGCGTCGATTCAACGGTAGCAGCGGTGTTGTTGCATCAAGCGATCGGTAAAAACCTCTACTGCATTTTTGTCAATAATGGCTTGCTGCGCAAGAATGAATTTGAAAATGTGCTCGAGCAATACAAAGGCATGGGCTTGAATGTGAAAGGTGTAGATGCTTCGAATCGATTTCTAGATCAACTCGCCGGCGTCAGCGATCCTGAAACCAAACGTAAAATTATAGGACGTGTTTTTATCGAAGTTTTCGATGACGAGTCTCACCAGATTGAAGAGGTGAAATGGCTGGCGCAAGGAACGATTTATCCGGATGTCATCGAATCGGTTTCTGTCAAAGGACCGTCAGCAACAATCAAGTCGCATCACAATGTCGGCGGATTGCCGGATTATATGAAGCTCGATATCGTTGAACCATTGCGGATGCTTTTTAAAGATGAAGTCAGAAGGGTAGGAGCCTCATTGGGAATCGATCCGGTTTTATTGGGAAGACATCCGTTTCCAGGGCCAGGATTATCTATTCGTATCCTGGGTGATATAACTTTAGAAAAAGTTCGTATATTGCAAGAGGTTGATGCAGTGTTTGTCGATGGATTGAAGTCTTGGGGACTCTACGATAAAGTCTGGCAAGCCGGAGCCATACTGCTTCCGGTGAATAGTGTGGGAGTGATGGGCGACGAAAGAACCTATGAAAAAGTGGTCGCTTTACGGGCGGTAGAATCTACGGATGGGATGACGGCAGACTGGGTGCATTTACCGTATGATTTTTTGATGAAGGTGTCGAATGATATTATAAATAAAGTCAAAGGCGTCAACAGAGTGGTCTACGACATCAGTTCAAAACCACCGGCAACAATCGAATGGGAATAAATTAATCACTGATTATGAAAAACTTCTTATTAACTTTTTTCGCGGTTTGCATGCTCTGCAATGGTTTCGGACAGAACAGAAAGAAAGACCAAGAAGTGGATATTGTCAATCATGAAGTGCAGCTTGGCGAATCAGTCCGCATGATTTCTAAAAAGTATATGGTGGACCCTTCTGAAATCTACAAACTCAACAAATTTGCCGTAGAAGGAATCACTCAGGGAATGATTCTCAAAATACCGGTTCCTAAAAAAGAGTCCATGGTGTCCAAAGAGTCTATTCCATCACCAGACAGTACTACGACCTCGACTGAAAGTTCAACATCGATGCAGTCAGTTTCGGAAACTCCAACAGGATCTAAAGAAGAAATCAAACAGATTATTATTACGGAGCGAAAAACTGAAGTCAATCATAAAGTTTTACCTAAAGAAACGTTATTTAGCTTGGCAAAAGAATTCGATGTTACGGTAGAGGACATCAAATCGAATAATAAGGAAACCCTTAAAAACGGTTTACAAATTGGACAGATTATCGTCATTCCAACTTCAAAGGAAGTCGACATCAAACAGTCGACAACGATAGCCGATCAAAAACCTACAAAAATAGAAAAGCCTGTTGCTGTTGCCGAAACTTCCGTCGGAACAGTCGCCCATAAAGTGGAGCCGAAAGAGACTTTATACAGCGTAGCGAGAAAATACAATGTCACAGTTGATGAAATCAAACAAAAGAACGAATCGCTGTTAAAAAACGGATTACAAATCGGACAAGTTTTACAGATACCTACTCATAACTAAAAATCAACATCCCTTGATACACTTTCAAAAAATCAAAACCACTACACTAAATCGATTGATACTTTCCTTAACGGCATTAATGATGACTGCCCTCTCATTTGCTCAGGAAAACTATACGAAACACACGGTTTCAAAAGGAGAAACAATTGTGCAGATTGCATCAAAATATAAAGTGACGCCCTATGATATCTACAAATTGAATCCCGATTCCCAAAACGGTATCAAAGAAAATGACGTGATTTTAGTTCCGAAATCTAACATCAAGAGTAATGAAAACACTACTATTTCTAAAGCTAAAGTAGTATCCAACCGCACGCATATTGCCCAACCTAAAGAAAATCTTTATAGCATATCAAGAGATTATAACGTGAATGTAGAAGATCTGAAAAGTCTCAACGCTGCCATTTTAATCAACGGATTGAAAATCGGGCAAACCCTTAAAATACCAAACTCGAACAGCGATGCCATTCCGGTAAAAAATGAACCAGCGGCACCTCAAGAAACTAAAGCACCTGCTGTTAACACGGCCACTTCAGAAAAAGAAATCTATCATATTGTGGAGCCCAAGGAAACCAAATTCGGAATCGCCAAGAAATATGGCATGACCGTTCAGGAATTGGAAAGAAGAAATCCTCCAATCGTTTCCAACTTGCCGATTGGTTATAAACTTATCATCAGTGGTTCTGCACCAAAAACGGACATCAAAGCTGTTGCAGAAAAACCGGTGTCCGAAAAGCCAACCGTTGAAAAACCGAAACCGGTGACTACCGAGATTGTCAAAGATGAAATAGTTACGACGGAAACCACACGCACATTGACCAAAAACGGTTATGCCAATTATGAAGTAAAAGCCGGCGAAACATTATACAGCCTATCACAGTATTTTAATATCAGTCAGGATGAAATAATTAAGTTGAATCCAACGCTGAAAGATGGTGTGAAAATAGGTATGATCCTCAAAGTTCCTGGCAAAGGAACAATCAAACCGGCGAATTCTAATTCGAATGTTACTGATCTGTCGAAAACCATTGCACCGAATAAGACGAGAAAGCAATTGGTGCTGTTGCTTCCGTTCAACGCTTCGAAGATTCAAAACGATACCTTGAATACTATGGATGTGCGGTTGAAGAAAGACGCTTTCTTAAACATGACGCTTGACTTTTATTCGGGTGCCTTGATGGCTATTGATTCGGCTAAAACACTTGGACTCAATGTTGATGTAAAAATATTCGATTCCGAAGAAAGCAAGGTGAGTTCGAATATCGAAAATGTTATTAAGAACAACCATCTCGAAGAAGCGGATGCTGTGATTGGACCATTTTATCAGCAATACATAGAAAAGACAGCGGATTTGTTGCATGAAAAAAATGTCCCAGTGATATCGCCATTGTCGAAGGAAATTGGGAAATCGTATCCTAATTTATACCAAGCCATGCCGCCTTCCGATTTCGGAAAAAGTGCGATGTTCGATTTCATGCTGGCGAAAAATGGGAATATCATTGTTGTCAGCGATCCCAAAAAATTAACCAATAAAGATTTCATTACCAATCGATATCCTATGGCTAAATTTGTCGTTTTGCTTGATAATGGCGCTTTGGATGTGACCAATTTGAAATCACTTTTCGCGAAAGATAAAATTAATTATGTGGTGCTCGATTCGGAGCGCACTGGAATGATCTTGAGTACGACGAATGTTTTATTGAATGAAATGGACAATTTTCAAATTCAATTGGTCATCATCGAACCGAATGATACGCTAGATTTCGAGGAAATTTCGATGAAAAGGCTGACGATTCTAAAGATGTTGTATCCGTCATTAACCCGAGACAATACCTCGCCGGAGGCAGTTAATTTTGAAAACGACTACAAAGCAAAAAACAAAATTTTTCCAAGCCAGTTTGCTGTCCGTGGATTCGATGTGACGTTCGATACATTGCTGCGTATCACACAAGGTAAATCGTTTGAAGATACAGCCAATGCGACCAAAACCGAACAGATGGAAAGCAAATTTGAATACGCCAAAAAAGGAAAAGACGGTTATGTCAACAAAGGCGTTTATATCATGGAATATCAACAAGATTTATCCGTAAAACAAGTAAATTAATGACTTCAAAAATAACATATGTTGGCGATCTTCGGACCGTTTCTGTTCACCTTCAATCCGGGACTGAAATCCTTTCGGATGCCCCGACAGATAATCATGGGA
>JBBRXW010000116.1:0-6634 GCA_038238295.1 Flavobacteriales bacterium
ATTGAAGTGATGTGACAACCTTCTTCGACTTCTTTGTTATAGTCATCCAAATCAAGGCGAGAAGTCCGCAGGTAGAACGTATACGCCATATCCATTTTATCCAAAACAGCTGCTTGAATGGAGTGAACACAAGGCGACAAGGAACTTTCATGCACGGTAAAGGACTCGTAAAATTCGAAATTACGTTGCAACTCTTCCTTCGAAAAATGTTCTTCAAAGAAATAAAAACACTGCAACACGTCCGCTTGTTTAATATACGGCGAGCGCAAGATTCTGTCCCAAGACCATTTCTGATTGATGGGACGTTGGCTTTTATCTAAATCTGCGACACGAACCAGTTCTTTATCAAGGAATCCGTCTTGTTGCAAATAGACTTGATGTTCTTCTGAATATGGGAAATACATGTTGTCGGCGACTTTTTTCCACGAGTGCAATTCCACATCGTTGAGGGCTACTTTCGCCATGATGCGTTGGTGATCGGCAGCATATTCTGCAGCTGTTTTTTGAATTTGCTCCAACGTATAATCCAGACACCACTTCGCAATATAGTTAGTGTAGAAATTATTGTTGACATTATTCTCGTATTCATTGGGGCCGGTGACTCCAAGAATCATAAATTGATTTTTATTGGTCGAGAAAGTGGCTCTTTGATGCCAAAAACGGGCAATGCCGATCAAGACTTCCAATCCTTTTTCCGGAATATAGGAGTAATCGCCGGTGAATCGGTGGTAATTATAAATCGCAAAAGCAATCGCGCCATTTCTATGAATTTCTTCGAACGTAATTTCCCATTCGTTGTGACATTCTTCACCATTCATCGTCACCATCGGATAGAGCGCCGCGCCATTTTTGAAACCTAATTTCGCAGCATTTTCAATAGCTTTATCCAATTGATTGTAGCGGTAGGTCAGTAGATTTCGCGCCACTTGCTGGTCTTTCGTTGCCATATAAAACGGGATGCAATACGCTTCGGTATCCCAATAGGTCGAACCGCCGTATTTTTCTCCGGTGAATCCTTTCGGGCCGATATTCAAATGCGAATCTTTTCCTAGATACGTTTGATTGAGTTGGAAAATATTAAAACGGATTCCCTGTTGTGCTTTCACATCACCATCAATCGTAATGTCTGACATTTCCCAGATTTTTGCCCATGCTTCGATTTGTTCGTCGAGCAATTGCTGATAGCCTTTTGAAGCCGCAGTCTTGATACTATCTTCTGCTGCAGTCTGTGTGTTTTCGTGATTGAGTGAAACAGTATATCCACCGATTTTCTGAATTGAAGCTGTAGTTCCCTTCGCAGCATTGACCGAATAGGTAAATTGTATTTTCTCTTTATTCGAATCGATATTTTCAGGTTTGATATCGACTACTGCGCCATTCAGATAAATGCTGTTGTGCATGAATGTCGTGGCAATGAAATGCGTTTTGAAAGTCCTCGCCGTAATGAAAGCGTTATTTTGATCGTGCTTCACATACAAAGGTTCCCAGAATTTTTCTTCCCAGTTGGCGTCTTCGTTCGAAACTCCGGCATCGACATAGGGTTTGTAAACGATAACTGCTTCTTTATTTAAAGGAGTGATTTCATAATTGATGACGCCCACTTCATCTAAATTCAAAGAAAGAAAACGGCGAACATTGACGCGGATTTCGATTCTATTTTTTAAAACGGCATCAAAAGAACGATGGTACCAGCCTTCTTTCATATTGAGTTCTCGGCGGAACTTCGAAATTTTGCAAAGATTCATATCGAAGTTTTCCCCATTGATTTCAATGTCGATTCCAATCCAATTCGGCGCGTTAAGCACTTTAGCGAAATATTCCGGATAGCCATTTTTCCACCAACCGACTTTGGTTTTGTCCGGGTAATAAATTCCGGCGATATAACTTCCTTGAAACGTGTGACCGGTATAGCTTTCTTCAAAATTGGCACGTTGCCCCATAGCACCGTTACCGATACTGAAAAGGCTTTCAGACGATTTCACTCTCTCTGCATCAAATCCTTCTTCAATGATGGACCAATTGTCTGGTTTAATATAATCCTGGTTCATTTTTTTTTATTAATGGTTTTCAATTTTTGTTGACATTCTAAAACCGGCTGAGCTGATTTTATTCTTTTCGTATTATTTTTTTATTAAAGCTTCAATGAAGCTGGTATCCATATAGGTAAAATCTTTAAAGATGTATTGCGCTTCGCGCAAAATAGAAGCTTCGCCGATGCCGACACTGATCATATGTGCGATATTAGCTGCTTGAATTCCGGCCACAGAATCTTCAAAAACAATCGCATTTTTATTTGAAGCGCCCAGTAATTGTGCTGCCTGAAGAAAAACTTCTGGATCGGGTTTGGCATTGGTGACGTCATTCCCATCGACAATGGCATCAAAATAACTGATGATTCCGGTTTTTTCGAGGATAGGTCGTGCATTTTTACTTGCGGAACCCAATCCAATTGCCTGATTGTTGACTTTCAGGAATTGTAAAATCGGCACGACTCCAGGCAATATTTCGCTAAAATCCATACTGACGAGATACGACAGATAATCTTCGTTTTTTTGAACGAGCCATCGGTCTTTATCTTTCTGAGAAGCATTTATTCCTCCCAACTCTAAAATGATGTCTAAAGAACGTATGCGGCTGACGCCTTTTAAATTTTCGTTGTGTTCCGGCGTAAATTCGATTCCCAATTCAGCGGCTATTTTCTGCCATGCTGTAAAGTGGTATTTGGCGGTGTCGACGATTACCCCATCGAGGTCAAATATGAATGCTTTTTTATTCATTAATGTCAATCTTTTTATTGGTAGAAACGCCAAGGGTCAGTAATCCGGCCAATATCATCGAACAACCGCCTACAATTAAGGCATAGACTGGTTCGCTATTGAAAAAATCGGTGACAAGAAACCCGAGGATTGTCCCTGCGACGATTTGTGGGATCACAATAAAGAAATTGAAAACGCCCATGTAATACCCCATTTTACTGGAAGGCAATGAACCCGAAAGCATCGCATATGGAATTGATAAGATACTCGCCCAAGCGATTCCAACTCCAACCATCGCTAACAATAATCCAACTTTATCGGTGAGGAAATAAATGGAAATCAATCCAATGCCACCCGCCACCAACGCTAACATATGTGTAAATTTATTGCTTGTTCTTCGGGCTAAAACAGGAAGTAGAAAAGCAACGGCAGCTGCTACTCCATTATAAACGGTAAACATTACCGACACCCAGTCGGCGGCATCATTGTAAAGTTTTGAAGTGGAATCCGAAGTTCCGAAAACGTGTCCGGTAACGGCTTTTGTAGTATAGATCCACATCGAGAATAGCGCAAACCATGAGAAGAATTGTACCCATGCGAGTTGTTTCATTGTTTTCGGCATATTGAGCAAATCAGTAACGATGATTGTGAAACCGTTTCGGACCTCCGCTTTGCGCAATTGAGAAACCAAGGCAAAAAGAAATCCAACAATGAGTAACCCGAAGGATAGTATATAAAGTTCTTTGTGCTGGTTGCCTTCGCCCAAAGAATTGATATGATGCACGTATATAGAGGAAAGGACGCCAATAGTCAGCAGGAATAAACCGATTGAAAATTGTCTTTTCACAGTCACACCACTTTGTGTGGCCATTTTTTCCTGGTGATTTTTGGTAGAATGTTCTTTTTTTGCCTCTTCGAAAGCTTCGAGTTCTTCAGGAGAATATTCCTTAGAACTAAAGACCGTCCATAAAACGGCCAGCAAGAAAACCACGCCACCGACATAGAACGACCATTTTACCGAAGGAGGAATAATTCCTTCCGCAGCGGTGTTGCTGATGCCAAACCAGTTGGTGAATACATAGGGAAGTGCGGAACCTACTACGGCACCTATTCCGATAAAGAAGCTTTGCATTGCGAAACCTAGTGTTCTTTGTTTTTCGGGAAGGTTGTCCCCAACAAAGGCACGAAAAGGTTCCATGGAAATATTGATGGAAGAATCCATTATCCATAAAGTACCGATAGCCACCCAAAGTGTTGGGGAGTTGGGCATTATGAATAAAGCAATAGCAGATAAAATCGCGCCTACCAAAAAGTAAGGGCGACGTCTTCCTAGTTTTGTCCAGGTTCTGTCCGAAAAATAGCCAACGATGGGCTGAATGATTAATCCAGTTAATGGTGCTGCCAGCCAATAGAGGCCGATTTTGTCGACGTCTGCACCGAGGGTGTCAAAAATTCTTGAAGTATTTGCGTTTTGCAAAGCAAAACCAAACTGTATTCCCAAGAAACCGAAACTCATGTTCCAAATTTCCCAGAAACCTAACCTACGCTTTTCCATTATCGTAATTTAAAATTGAATACGATAAGCGCTATGCTTATCAAAACTTACTTAATTTTCGAAGTAAAGTAAAAGCTTTGATATTTTAGGCTGTAAATATATATTATTTTTCTTTTCAAAAAGAAATAAAGAGCGTTTAATATTTAGAAAGGCACGTTTTTTCTAATGAAAATGAAATCAGAAAAATAATTTTACTTCAAGACTGGTGTGGACTCCCGAAGTACAAGATGTGTTTCGATGACTTCGGTTTTGTAATGTTCCTCTTCTTCTTCTTCAGATTCGAGTCTTTCGATGAGCATCTGTGCCGCCTTGTTTCCCATTTTGATACCGTTTTGGCTGACGGTCGTAATGCTTGGAGAAGAATAGGTGGAGATAATGCCGTCTGTAAAGCCAATGATAGCAATGTCTTCAGGGACTTTTTGATTTAATTTTTTGGCGGCTTTGATGGCGGTTACCGCGAACAATTCATTGACGGCAAAAATGGAATCCATAGAATTACTGACCATTAATTTTTCGATTTGATCGGCACAATTGTCGATGTCTTCAATTTTTACGACCAGTTTTTCATCGATAGCAATCCCATTAGTACGCAATGCTTTGAGATAGCCTTCGGTTCGTAATTTTCCGACACTGACATAATCTACAGTGGTGATTAGCCCAATTTTCTTAAACCCGTTATTGATTAAGTCTTGAACCGCATCAAAGGCAGCGGAACTATCATCGATAATGACCTTATCGCAGAGAATATCATTGGTGACACGGTCGAACATGACAACCGGCATTCCCTGATTGATGACTTCGCTGATATGATGAAAATCCCTCTTCTGTTGGGTTTCTTTGGAGAGCGACATGATAAAACCATCGATGCTTCCGTTGGCGAGCATCTCCATGTTGATGACTTCTTTATCGAAAGATTCGTCCGAAAGGCAAACAATAACATTGTACCCTTTTTCATTAGCCACATGCTCGATGCCGCTGATAACCGTGGCAAAAAAATGGTGGACGATTTCGGGGATAATGATACCGATGGTTTTGGTTTTTTTATTTTTAAGACTCAGCGCAATGAGGTTCGGTTTGTAGTTGTACAATTTGGCAAAAGCCTGTACTTTTTGTCTAGTATCTTCGCTTATTTCCGGGCTGTCCCTTAGTGATTTTGAAACAGTTGAAATAGAGACGTCTAATTCTTTGGCGATTTGTTTTAAAGTAACTTTTCTTTTCATAAGTAGAATTAGTAAAATACTGTTTTCCGAATAAAGATAAATTTTATTTTTAGTAATGAAAATTTTATCCTTAAAAAATTGAACAATTGCGAAAGTTTTCAACACGAAAACGTTTTCGGCAGACAATTAACAGCCGTTTACTCAAAGAATTAAAAAAATTATCTAAATTTAACTTTCGAAGTAAAGTATAAGCACCAAAAACGAACTCTAACTTAAACAAAATGTATGAAAACAATTTACAAAAAGTTGTTATTTTTAATGCTATTATTACCATTCGGGGTCTTTGCACAAGGCACTGTTGAAGGAACGGTTGTTGACAAAACAACAAAGCAACCAATTCCAGGTGTTAACGTGGCGCTTCAAGGAGTGGCAAATGGCACTCAAACTGATTTTGATGGTAAATTTAAACTGGCAAAAATCAATACTGGAGATAAAATAGTTTTTTCTTATGTAGGTTATAAGAATGCAGTTGTAGCGTATACTTCTCAAACCAATCTTTTAGTGAGCCTTGAAGAGGAATCGAATCAGCTTCAGGAAGTAGTGATTCAGGTAGGTTATGGGTCGACGCGTAAAAAAGATGCGACTGGATCCGTGGCTTTGATTACCGCTAAAGATTTTAATAAGGGAGCTATTGTTTCTGTAGACCAATTGCTGTCGGGGAAAGCCGCAGGGGTTAGAATCACTAACGATGGAGGGCAACCGGACTCATCGGTAAATATTAGAATAAGAGGAGGTGCTTCATTAAACGCGTCAAATAATCCGTTGATTATTATTGATGGGGTTCCTATCGGAGATTTAAATCCTGCGGGAATTAGTAATCCTTTCACGCTAATTAACCCGAATGATGTAGAAAGCTTTTCGATTTTAAAAGATGCTTCTGCGACAGCTATATACGGAGTTCGAGCTTCCAACGGAGTGATTATCATTACTACTAAAAAAGGAAGTTCCGGAGCACCCGAATTTAATTTTTCTTCTTCTGTAACGGCAGCCAAAGTGACGAAACAAGTAAACGTAATGGACGGTCCAACTTTTACAAAATTTATTCAGCAATATTTCCCAGATAAAACAAATCTTCTAGGTATTGAAGATCCGAATAGTACGGC
>JBBRXW010000117.1:0-6630 GCA_038238295.1 Flavobacteriales bacterium
GAGTCTAACGGATTAGACAAAACCTTTCGCGAAATACACGGAAATTTCACAGACATGACCGGCAATATTAATTCCGAAATCAATAAGGCAAAAACAAATCTGCTAACTGATTCGACGGTCAAAACTGATTCCATCGAAGCACTAGAGGAAAGCACTGGCCCAATAAAAAGACAACCGTAAATGCTCGAAAAAATCATTGCAGTCGACAAACAACTACTTATCTTCCTCAATGGTTTAGGTTCCGAAACCTATGACAATCTTTGGCTTGCGATTACCAAACAACTGTATTGGACACCACTTTTCCTAGTCGTTTTTTACCTACTTCAAAAAAAAATAGGCTGGAAAAATCTATTAATTCTGTTGCTATTTCTCACCGGACTGATTCTTCTCTGTGACCAAACTGCCAACCTTTTCAAAAATGGTGTGCAGCGATTAAGACCTTGCAATGATCCTGAAATCAACGGCATTATTCGATGCGTCAAAACCAGCAGTTCATTCAGTTTTTTTTCCGGCCACGCAATCAATTCGATGGCATCAACGGTGTTTGTATTCCTGTTTTTCAAAAAATACTACAAGTATGCTGGACTGTTGTTTTTATTTCCAGTTATTTTCGCCTACAGCCGGATTTATCTCGGACTGCATTTTCCGGCAGATATCGTTGCAGGTTATATTTTTGGGGTTGTTTTCGGAGTTCTTTTCTACAGATTATACGAATACCTTCAGCCAAAATATTTTCCGAAAAAATAATCAGGAGCTATTCCGGCTGTACACTATATCTTTTGCGTCGGAAAAACCGACACAAAAGGATGCCGTTTCCATCCGGGCTAAAGTACGCGGCTCACGGTTAAACCATCGCGTATAGGAAGCAAAACCGTTTCTACGCGGGGATCATTTTTGAGTAATTCGTTATATTCAATAAGTACTTTGGTACTGATATCATTGGCAGACAAATTTTCAAGAACTTTGCCACTCCATAATACATTATCGGACAAAATTAGCCCGCCGGGATTCATTTTCGGAAGGATCAACTCAAAATAATTGATGTAGTTTTCCTTATCGGCATCGATGAATACCAAATCAAAGTGCAGTTCCAAAGTAGGAATGATTGCCGTGGCATCGCCCAAATGCTGCACGATTTGTTTTCTCCACGGCGAGCGATCAAAATACTTCCGTTGAAAACCCATCAATTCTTCCTTGATGTCAATCGTATGTAGCGAGCCATTGGTCTGCATGCCTTCGCATAGGCATAACGCAGAATAACCGGTATAAGTTCCAATTTCGAGGATGTTTAATGGTCGAGCCAATTTTGATAGCATACTCAAAACGCGGCCTTGAAAATGCCCACTCAACATTCGAGGCAATAAAATTTTCTGGTAGGTTTCCTTATTCAGAGCCGCCAATAATTCCGGCTCATTTTCCGAATGCTTTTCGATATAATCTTCTAATTCCTGGGAAATAAAGTGCATTGTTGTCGTTTTTGACAAAGTTATCAAAATAACGAATCAACAAATCAACAAATAACCATTAAATTTGCACGATGCAAACCGAAAAAAAAGATATCCGGGCCTTATCGAAAGAGCAATTGCGAGCGTTTTTCATGACGCAAGGCGACCAGCCTTTTCGTGGCAATCAGGTGTATGAATGGTTGTGGAGCAAAGGCGCGCATTCTTTTGAAGATATGACGAATGTCTCGAAAGCAACTCGGACGATGCTCGAGGAAAACTTTGTTATCAATCATATCAAAGTAGATCAGATGCAGCGAAGCAATGACGGCACGGTCAAAAATGCCGTCCGTTTGCATGACGGTTTGGTCGTCGAATCGGTTCTGATTCCAACCAATACCAGAACCACTGCTTGTGTTTCAAGCCAGGTGGGTTGCAGCCTCGATTGTAATTTCTGTGCGACTGCCCGTTTAAAACGAATGCGCAATCTGAATCCGGATGAAATCTACGACCAGGTGATCGCTATCGACAAGGAAAGTCGACTCTATTATAACCATCCGCTATCCAATATCGTGTTTATGGGAATGGGCGAACCATTGATGAATTATAATAATGTTCTCAAAGCCATCGAAATGATTACCTCGGAAGAAGGCTTGGGAATGTCTCCGAAACGCATTACACTTTCTACATCTGGCGTTCCCAAGATGATCAAAAAGCTGGCGGATGATGAGGTAAAATTCAAATTGGCCGTTTCATTGCATTCCGCTATCGATCAAATTCGGTCCCGTATTATGCCATTTAGCGCCAACTTTCCATTGGCGGATCTTAGGGAATCGCTCGAATATTGGTACGATAAAACCAAAAGTAAAATCACCTACGAATATGTTGTTTGGAAGGATATCAATGATAATAAAGAATCGATCGATGCCTTTGTGAAATTTTGCAAATACGTGCCTTGCAAAGTTAACTTAATCGAGTACAACCCCATTGATGATGGAGAATTCCAGCAAGCATCTGAAGCGTCGATTAATGCGTATATCCAAGCACTCGAAAATAGCGGAATTGTTGCGAAAGTTCGAAGAAGTCGCGGTAAGGATATCGATGCGGCCTGTGGACAATTGGCCAATAAAGAAGCATAAAAAAAGCCTCCAATTTGAAGGCTTTTCTTTTTATAAGGATGTTCTAGTTTCCGATAACGATGTTATACGAATTCCCATTGATCGTGAAAACAGCTAAGTTATCACAACTGCCATCTCCATAATCTAAAGTGGCTGTATTGGAATCTCTTGTGAAAGTAATGATTCCTTGAACCAATAATGGTTTGTTGACAATCAAACAACTCATCTTTGCCAGTAATGGCGTAGTAATCGTGCTGGTTTGTACTGTTGTATTTGGGAAAGTGGTCGTCCAGTTTCCGGTAATCTGGTATTCGTTATCAAGGAAATTAAGATGCGTTGCGTATCCTGCAGTAATTTCTCTTGTTCGTGTACCCACTCTGTGAAAAGTTCTTCCATCAGGGAAAGCGGCACTCAAATCCATGCTCATAACAACTATTGGATGTGCGGCTTCGCCAATACCAGTCATTGTTCTTGTAAATGCTTTATTTCCAGTAATCTTAATGGCATTGTGATAGAAATCTAAAAATTGGTAGTTGATAGTATGCGAAGTAGCACCTGGGTTGAAAGTAAAGGTGATGACAATTTTCCCTTTAAGAACATTCCCGTTGGCCATCGGACATCCTGTGGTTCCGAAATCAACGGTTTTTGTAACTTCTGTTCCTGGTGTAAGAGCCACTCCAAAATCTGGATTTCTTGTAATCGTAGCGCAAGCTGGCAGGTTGGATGTTGATACGGCACTTTCATCAGATCGTCCGGCAACATCGTTGTCTTCAATGGTTGCGTCAAATTGACCTTCCACAATATCGGAAACATCGTCAGTGGCCATATCTATTTTCGAATTGACTTTGGCTTCATCTGTTGTGATCGCCGCACCGTCATTAGTGTTAGACTCGTCTTTCGAGCAGCTGATGCTCAAGAAAGACAATGCTAATCCAAGGAATAAAATCTTTTTTTTCATAAGTTTAAATTTTTAGGTTGATTTGTAGGACTCGGAGTATAACGCAGGGTTTAAAAAAACATTTCAAAAACAATATAAATTTTAACTTTTGCCTCATTAAATTTAACTTTTGTATCTCTAAACATAATAAGTATCTTTGAAAAGCATGAACATTACGTCACAAATAAAGCAGCCGATTCAAATAGAAATGGAACTCTTTGAAAAAAAGTTCTACGAATCGATGACTTCCAAAGTAGCGCTGCTGAACAGAATTACCTATTATATCGTCAATCGGAAAGGAAAACAAATGCGACCAATGTTTGTTTTTCTTACAGCTAAGATGATGAATAACGGAGCGGTCAACGAACGGACGTATCGCGGAGCTTGCGTCATCGAGCTAATTCATACCGCTACATTAGTGCACGATGATGTTGTTGATGATAGCAACCGCCGCCGGGGTTTTTTCTCTATCAATGCCTTATGGAAAAATAAGATAGCGGTGTTAGTTGGGGATTATCTGCTATCGAAAGGATTGCTGCTTTCTATAGATAATGGTGATTTCGATTTGTTGAAAATCATTTCGGTCGCCGTACGTGAAATGAGTGAAGGAGAATTACTTCAGATAGAAAAGGCCCGAAGACTCGATATTGTTGAAGATATCTACTACGAAATCATCCGGAAAAAGACCGCAACTCTAATTGCTTCTTGTTGTGCGCTTGGTGCTAAATCGGTAATTGATGATGAAGAGCAGGTCGAAAACATGCGAAAATTTGGGGAACTCATTGGAATGGCATTTCAAATCAAGGACGACTTATTTGATTATACCGAAGACGCCATAGGGAAACCCACCGGAATCGATATCAAGGAACAAAAGATGACACTGCCATTAATTTATGTGCTCAATCAATGCACTACGAAAGAAAAATCTTGGCTGATCAATTCGATTAAAAACCACAATAAAGATAAGAAAAGAGTCAAAGAAGTGATTGCCTTTGTGAAAGACAATAACGGTTTACTCTACGCGGAACAAAAAATGAAAGATTTCCAACAGGAGGCACTTCAATTGCTCGAAAACTACCCTGATTCTGAATACAAAGCTGCTCTCACTTTAATGGTGAACTATGTTATCGAAAGAAAAATATAATATTTTTTACTTTGTAAAGCACTGTAAATAAACGCAGAATGATTTTTCTTTATAAATTTTCGGATACACATGCAACTATTTTTACTTTCTGTTCGTCTATGCTAACAGTAACACTTTACAAAACATTTTGAAAGTAATCAATCTACATCAGGAAGAAACCAATACGATCCGGCTGGCCGTCGATAATAATCGTCAGGCACAACAGTTACTCTATACGAAGTTCGCTCCGAAAATGCTGAGCGTTTGTCGTCAATATGTGAAGGATTTGCAGCATGCCGAAGATTTGATGATCACTGCTTTTATGAAAGTGTTTACACATCTGAAAAACTTCGAAAACAAAGGCAGTTTTGAAGGCTGGATACGCCGAATAATGGTCAACGAATGCATTTCCTACATCAGGGCAAATCAAAAAGTTAGTTTTTTGGAAGAGGAAAATTATAAGGAAGACAGTTTTAATAATATCGAGAGTAATTTTACGGTAGATGATATTCAGTTTTTAATTGATAGTCTGCCGGATGGCTATAAAATGATTTTTAATTTATATGCAATCGAAGGCTACAAACATCATGAAATTGCCACTTTATTGGGAATCAATGAAGGAACTTCCAAATCGCAACTGTCGCATGCGAGAAGAATATTGCAACAGGAAATCATCAAATTAAAAACCTACGATAATGGCACCGAATAAAATAGAAAAACAATTCAGAACGAAACTTCAACAGCGAGAAATTATTCCCAGTCCAGCCACTTGGGATAGACTCGACGCGATGCTGACCGTTGCCGAAGAAAAGAAAGCCAAACCGAATTACAGCTGGTTGTATATTGCCGCAAGCATCATCGGATTTATTGCGATAGGCGTAGTATTTTTCAGCCAAACTCAGGATTTGGTTGATGTAAAAAGAGATGCTGTTGTTATAACTCCTACCCCAATTCAATCTTCTGATTCTCTCGGAAAGGTAAATCAAATGAGCCTTCCATCAACTGTAAATAAAACAACGGTAGCCGAAGTTTCGCAGGAAAACACAAAAGAACTCCATCATCCTTTATTACTAACTCCAAATCTTAAAACTAATGTAATCAAAATCCAATCGTCAATCGTCAATCGTCAAGAGGTCTACGAAGGCACAAAGCAATCCGGCAACATGGCATCATCCGAGCGCCAGCGAACTGAAGAAGTCATCATCAATCAAAAAACAGAGCAATTAAATGCCGCCCCGATCACTGCCACAGAAACGGACATCGCTGCCACCGAACCAAAATTAAAAGCCGAAAAATCAATCAAAGTAAATGCTTCCAGTTTGCTTTCCGAAGTCGATGGTGAACTCACCTTTTCCTTTCGGGAAAAAGTAATCCAGAAAATCGACAAAAATTACAAAACCGTAAAAGTGGCGTTAGCCAACCGCAATCAAAAATCAATCAACAATTAAAAATTAAAATCATGAGAAATTTTACCATCTATCTTACTGGATTCTTATTCTTATTCATCACTGAAATCTTTGCACAGGAAACCTTCGAATCCCGCGCCAAAAACATCGCTTCCAAAATCGAAAGCATCACCAAAGAAGAAAAAGAAGCGTTAAAAAATGAAGTCGAAGCCGTCAACACCGATCTCGAAAAAGGAACGATTACCCAAGCGCAAGCCGACGATAAAAAAATACAGCTTGCCAACACCAGAGCCAAAAATATCGAAAACCGTGTTGCTCAAGCGCAGGAAGAACTCAAAAATTTGGTGCAGGAAAAAGTCGATGGAAAAATAAAAGAACAGGATTCCTCCCGTACCTTCCTATTTCATTTCGACCCGAAAAAGCATCACAATTCTAAAGACGGGGAAAGCCGCACCACATCACAATTTGTTTTTGCCTTCGGTTTGAATAACCTAGCCACCAACAAAGCGGTCGCTAATTCCGACTTCAAATATTGGGGTTCGCATTTCTACGAATGGGGATTCACTTCCAACACCAGAATCTTAAAAAACAACAATTTTCTGCA
>JBBRXW010000118.1:0-6593 GCA_038238295.1 Flavobacteriales bacterium
ATCCGTAGAGCACAATAACCCGATCGCATTGTTGGTGGGTTTTTTCAACAAAACTGATGTTAACAAAGCAGGTTCGATTTCGAGTGTACTATCAATTCCGGAGTTCAATTCATCGACTCGAGATTGATTGATGTCAAAACCTACAACAGAATATTTTGTAGCAAACAGTCGCGCTAACGGCAATCCAACATATCCTAAACCTACTATAGCTATTTTCATTTTTCGGGAGTTAAATTCAAATTATTTTAAATTATTCCAATACCAATTCACCGCTTCCTTTAAACCACTCTGCATTGAATATTTCGGATGGTATTCTAATAAATTTTTTGCTTTATCAATACTTGCCAAAGAATGGGGAACATCGCCGGCCCGATTCGGTCCATAGATCACCGGAACATCAGCGATCGCCGGATCAAATTCTGATAAAGATTCTTTAAGCGATTTCACTAGGTCATTCAATGTGGTACGATCGCCGAAAGCGGCATTGTAAACGGTATTGATTGCCTGTGGATTATCCGATGTCATCGCCAGCTCATTGATTTGAATGATGTTGTCGATGTAAGTAAAATCACGGGAATAATTGCCATCACCATTAATCACAGGGCTTTCATGACGCATTAGCTGCATGACAAATTTCGGGATTACTGCAGCATATGCTCCTTTCGGATCTTGCTTTCTGCCGAAGACATTAAAATAGCGCAAACCAATCGTTTCCAAGCCATAGGTTTTACTGAAAATATCCGCATACAATTCGTTGACATATTTGGTAATTGCGTACGGTGATAACGGCTTTCCAATGACATCTTCGACTTTCGGAAGTGCTTCCGAATCGCCATAAGTGGAGGAACTTGCCGCATAAATAAATCGTTTTATTTTCGCATCGCGGGCCGCCAATAGCATATTGAGGAAACCCGAAACATTGACATCGTTGCTGGTCGCTGGGTCATTAATCGATCTCGGAACCGAGCCTAATGCCGCCTGATGCAGAACATAATCAGCACCTGAAACTGCTTTTTCACAGTCGGAAAGATTGCGAATATCGCCTTCAATGAGCGTAAAATTCGGATGATTGAAAATCGATTCTAAATTGTGCCGGTGTCCGGTAGCAAAATTATCGAGGCAAACCACTTTGTGTCCTTTATTAATAAAATACTCACACAGGTTAGAGCCAATGAATCCGGCACCTCCAGTGATTACAATTTTATAAATGCTCGCATTTGCCATTTTTATTTTTCAGTATATATTAAATTATTGTTTAGAAAATAAACCCAAGAATTTTTGAAGCATGTTTTTTGGCTTATCATTTTCATGATACCCATTTCCATAATTTCCGTAGCCGTAACCGTAGCCGTAACCGTAGCCATAACCATAGCCTGTTCCGTATTTAGCCTTATTTTCAAAACCATTAAAAATAACGCTGATATTTTCTAGTTCCCCTCTTTTGAGCCTGTTGTTCAACAACGTAATCATATCTTTTTTGGTGTAATTCTGACGCATAATATACAATGTTACATCTGCGTATTCCGACAATTCGATGGCATCGGAAACCAATCCAACCGGTGGTGTATCGAGGATAATATAATCGTAACGTGATTTTAAAATTCGCATAAATTCATGCATCGGCTCCCCTATAATAATTTCAGATGGATTCGGTGGAATCGGGCCCGAAGTGATCACATCCAAATGCGGAATGTGAGTTTTCTGAATGACCTCATCCATCGTTTTTTGTCCAATCAGGTAATTAACGACCCCGATATCATTTTTAATATTGAAGTCTTCGAAGATTTTCGGTTTCCGCAAATCCAATCCGACAATGACTGTTTTCTTGTCGCTCAAAGCAAAAACTGTCGCAAGGTTGAGCGAGCAGAATGTCTTTCCTTCCCCACTGATGGAAGACGTCAGCATCAGCGTTTTGGAGCCTGTAATATCCTGCTTTTTATACAAAAATTGCAGTGACGATCGTATTGCTCTGAAAGATTCCGAGAGTGCCGATTTTGGTTTTTCAAAAACTGACAAATTCGAAGTCGTGTGTTTTACTCCAACGACACCAATCAGAGGAATTGAAGTTAGTTTGCCGATATCTTCGGTGTTGAGGATTGAATTTTCTAGGAAGAAAATAATAAATACGATCAATAACGGAATCAAAAGTCCAAGAAACACCGCCAAAACATAATTGACACTGGTGTTTGGCCCGATAAGTCCACCGCCGGTATCTTTTGCGGAATCGATAAAGTGGATGTCGGATAAATTCGCCGCTTTGACAATCTCTGCTTCATTCCTTTTTTGCAGGAAGGAATTGTAGATATTATCGCTCAGGTCATACTTTCGCATGATCTTTAAATATTCCTGTTTGTCTTCCGGTAGCTTTTTGATGGTGCCTTCCAATTGGCCCATCTTATTTTCAACAATCGACAAATCATATTTCAAGGAGTTGCTGGCAGAATTGATATTTTCGAGTAAGACGCTCTTAACGGATTCCATTTGGATATCAAAATCTTTGAAAATACGGTCACTTTTTACCGAATACGCCAGTTCCGAGCGTTGTGTCGATAAAGCAATAAGTCGAGAGACATTCGTCAAAATATTCGGATCGTCTATTCCGGCAACAGTTGGAGCGGGAAGTTTCGAATAGTCGAGGCTGTTTCTTAAATACGATCGCAACGTATTGTAATAGTTGATTTTACGAACAATGGCATCTTTTTGAACATCATACGTCAGCAATTGACCGGAGATCGAACTTCCATCATTTTCGATGGACAAAATATTTTTATTTTGATTGAAATTCTTCAGGACATCACCGGTTTCTTTCAACTGTTTCCCCATCGAAATCAAGGTACTGTCGATGAAAGCGATGGTATTGGTTGCGAATTGGTTTTTTCTGTCGAGTTGCACTTTAATCAACATTTTCACAGTAGCATTCAGATAATCCACCATTCGCTGCTTATTGGTTCCTTGTAGTGACAACCTTAAGATGGAAGGCGCTTTGGGGTCGATTTCAACTTTGATTCCCTGATAACGCGCCACTGCTTCATTAAAATCATTGAAACGAATGTTGTATTCATTGCCTTTATAAAATCCAGGGTTCGGTTTGACTTCGAGTTTAAAATTCAGGAAAGGAAGTGAAACGGGTTGTCCCACACGGTATCTTTTAACAAATTCACCCGGAACGACTGAAGTTTCGCTTTTGCTGTTATCGGTATACGTAACCAACGCGACACTATTGCCTTCAAAGGTAGCCCTGATTTCATAGACCGTCTCGCTTATGAATTTAATACTAAGCAAGGTATTGAAAAGCTGTCCTTTGTTTTTGTCGATTGTTAAATAAAAAGGCGTGCTTCCGTATACGTCTTTCAAATTATATTGCCCTTTTTGCAGGTAATCAACATAGTATTCGAGTTGGTCGACCACCAATTCGTTGTGCGATCTCGATTTTAAAGTATTCGAAATATTCTGCACTTGATCTGAAGTTCCGCCCCAGTTGAAAACCAAACTGGTCGTAGAGGTAAAGAAAGGGTTGTTTTCTTCTTTTATAGCAATGGATGTATCCATCTCATACACTTTTTCCTTCCGCACATTTACCTGATGCGCAATGGTAATCGTGATGATTAAACTTAGAATAAACCACTTCCAATAACTGGTAATTTTTATTAGAAACCCTTTAAAATCAAAGTTACTCTGGCCTTCAAAAAACGAAAAATCTTTTGTATCAATCATGCTTTCGATTATCTTCTTAAAAGTAATAAAGTGGTAGTAACCAATGTTAGAATAGAAATTATTGTCCCTAAAGACTCAATCCCCGTTTTCCCGGTACCCCAGGTTTTTTGTTTCAAGGGTTTGATATAGATATAATCATTGGGTTCGATATAATAGTAAGGCGACTGGATGGCTTTAATATCTGTCAAATCGATATCGTGCAACTCTGTTCCTGCCGGTGTCTGACGGATTACTGTCACATTCTTACGGTCACCGACAACAGTGATGTCACCCGAATTGGCGATGGCTTCTAAAATATTGAGCTTGTCCTGAAATAACGTTTTGGTACCCGGCGTTGCGATCTCACCATTGATGGTATACCGCAATCCTGCCAATTTTACCGTCACAAAAATATTGGCTTCTTTATTAAAATACTCTTCCAGTAGCTTTTTCTCGATGATTACCCGAACCTCATCCAAAGTAAAGCCTAGGACATTCACTTCTTCGAGTACCGGCATTCTGACATTGCCATGATCGTCTACGGTAAACCCGTCAAAATACAACCCCACATCCGATTTTGTGGCTTCCCCGTTGGTTCTCGGCGAGAACATTTCGACCAATTTCGGATCGCTTGCTTTGATTGAAATCGAAATAACATCATTGGCATGAAGACGGTACGGTTTGGAGACTACTGGGCTTACAACAGAATTCGTTTCGGAATTATCTTTATTTTGCAGGTATATCAGGTCTTTGGTTGGCACGCAGGAAGTAAAAACAAGGGCAATGCTCCCCAAAAGTAACAGTATGAATTTGTTCATTCTTTTTAAAAAATTTAGCAAACAAAGATAGTTTTTCATTTATAAATACAAAAAAGAACCGCGTTAAATTGACTAATTGTTTTTGAACGAGATTTCGAGTGGAATTCTTTGCAGAATACTGCGTCCTAAAGTCACTTCATCAGCATATTCCAATTCGTCCCCAACAGCGATTCCACGAGCGATAGTCGAGGCGATAATTCCGTAATCTTTGATTTGTTTGTAAATGAAAAAATTCGTGGTATCCCCTTCCATTGTTGAGCTCAGTGCAAATATCAGTTCCTGAATCGTTCCGGTTTTTACTTTCTCAACCAAAGTAGTGATGTTCAATTGACTCGGGCCCACCCCGTCGATCGGAGAAATCTTACCGCCCAAAACATGATAAATTCCTTTGAATTGCTGGGTGTTTTCTATCGCCATAACATCTCGGATATCTTCTACAATGCAGATAATCTGGTGATTTCTTTTTGGATTCGCGCAGATTTCACAGATTTCAACGTCAGCAATATTGTGGCAACTCAAGCAAAACTTCACTTCTTCGCGCATCGTTGTCAAGGCTTCCGATAAAAACTGGACTTGTTCTTTGGGTTGTTTCAATAAATGCAGTACCAAACGCAACGCCGTTCGTTTTCCGATTCCCGGTAATTGCGCCATTTCGTGCACTGCTTTTTCTAATAATTTTGATGAAAATTCCATGGCGGTAAAGATAGCAAATTGGAGAGTTAGATTGTTAGATTTTTAGACAGGCAGTAGCAGATCTAAAAATCTAAAAGGCTATCATCTTTTTTTGTATTTTGGCTTTCAATAAAAAACCTTACATGAAACCAATTGCCATACTGACACTGATTGTTATTTACTTCGGAATTCTTTTTTTGATTTCACATGTTACCAGTAAAAAAAACAGTGGAAATGACGCGTTCTTCAAAGCCAATAAGAATTCGAAATGGTATTTGGTCGCTTTTGGAATGATTGGTACGGCGCTTTCCGGCGTCACTTTTATTTCGGTTCCGGGCGAAGTCGGCAATCCCGAAAATCAGTTTAAATATTTTCAGTTTGTACTGGGCAACGCCATTGGATTTATAATCATCGCTAAACTCTTGCTACCCCTGTATTATCGGATGAATTTGACTTCTATTTATAGCTATATCGAAAAGCGTCTGGGAACCATCAGTTATAAAACCGCCGCGTTTATTTTTTTATTGAGCCGGACTATTGGATCCTCCTTTCGATTGTATTTGGTCGTGATTGTTTTGCAGCGTTATGTGTTCGATTTTTATCAGATCCCATTTGCGGTCACCGTGTTGATTTCACTCGCATTGATTTTTGCCTACACCTATCGCGGTGGATTGAAAACCATTATTATCACCGACACTTTACAAACGTTCTTCTTGGTTTCTTCGGTATTTCTGACGATTTTCTTCATTTGCAATAGCCTGAATCTTTCGTTCTTTGAAGCGTTCGAGCAAGTTAAAAATAGCAACTATTCGAAAGTATTTTTCTATGAAGATTATATGAAAGGCACCTATTTTGTCAAGCAGATTCTCGGCGGTATATTTGTCACCATTGCGATGGTCGGTTTAGATCAGGACTTAATGCAGAAGAATCTAAGCTGTGCCCACATTGAAGACGCGCAGAAAAATATGTTTACTTTTACCGGCATTTTTGTCATCATCAATATTTTCTTCTTGAGCGTTGGCGCACTGCTTTATATTTATGCGGAGCAAAATCACATTGCGATTCCAACCGATTTGATTACAGGCAAGCCGCGGACTGATTTGCTTTTCCCTGAAATTGCTTTCCATCATTTGAGCATTGTTCCATCGGTAGTGTTTTTGCTTGGATTAACAGCGGCCACTTTTGCGACGACCGACAGCGCCTTAACGGCATTGACGACTTCTTTCTGCGTAGATTTTTTGGGAATGGATAAAAGCGAAAACCAGAACAAACCTAATATTGTCAGAACGCGACATGGCGTTCATATTGCATTCTCCTTGCTGATGTTTGTGGTGATTGTCGTCTTCAACGCGATCAATGATGCGTCGGTGGTCAGCATGATTTTTAAGATTGCCTCCTACACGTACGGAC
>JBBRXW010000119.1:0-6577 GCA_038238295.1 Flavobacteriales bacterium
GCAACAGCAGCGATCACGTCGGGCAATCCAAAATCGAATATTACCACTTTAGAGGGTTGTCCAGCTACCTCACAGATTGCCGAATGGCAGTTTCAGGATTTTAGTTTCAAAAATATCCGTTCTATAGCAATTGAATTTGAGAGTTACCTTAAGCATGCTCAGCAATCGAATGTCCAATACGATTTGATTTATTTTGATGGCAATCATCAAAATGAAGCCACCTTGCATTATTTTGAAGTGCTACTACCAACCATTACTAATAAAACGGTTTGGATTTTCGATGACATTCACTGGTCAGCCGGAATGGAGGAAGCGTGGGAAATCATAAAAAAGAACCCCAAAGTTACCGTGACGATTGACACGTTCCAATGGGGAATTGTATTTTTCAGGGACGAACAAGAAAAAGAACATTTTGTTGTTCGTGTTTAATTTTCAGCAACTCCTTTAAAGGTACTTCCATCCTTTCTATTTCATAGTTAAACCGCAGTTAAAAAAGTTTCAAAAAAAACATAAAAAAAAATGACAGCCATCTCTGACTGTCATTTCTCCGAATTAATAATAACTATTTATTATTTATTTTTTAGCGTCTCTCATTTCTTCTGATTTCGCTCCGATTCTATTCACCATCATCATTGGACCAAATTTGATTTTCAATCCAGCAATTTTTCTGTTGTCTTCACTAGACAATCCTTCTTTTTCAACAGTATTTTTTCTACTATCTAATGCTTCGTACATCAATTTAATTTCATCCCAATCTTCACGACTGTATTTGTCCTTGTTGTCTTCTGCAGTATGTATAAACTGTTGGTAAACATTATGGATGTTGTCTTTGTTGACCCAATCAAAGTTCATGTCATCACCAATTTTTCCTTCACCAAATAAAGCATTACGCAATTGTTGTTTTGGATTTGAGGCTGTAGGCATTGTTGCTTTTTCAGCAGCCATTTCAGCTTCAACTTTGTCTTTCAAATCCTGGAATTTCATTTTGCTCGCTTCGATTTTTTCTTCGGCTGCTTTTCGATCTTTAATATTATCCAAAGCGGCTTGTGCATTAGCGATTCTCATTTCATAAGCATCGTTAACAGCTTGCCAATTGGTTTTTACTTCCTTGGAATCGACATTACCTAAAGAATCTACATACACTACATAAGTATCTACAGATTTTTGTGCTTCATCTTGCTTTTCATTTTTGCATGAAGTGAATGCTACAGCGACCATCGCTACTCCTAAAATTAAATTACTACTTTTCATAATTACTTGGTTTTTAATATTGTTAAACATGGTTTTTATTAATGTTAAACAAATCTAATCCGACTTTCACAATATTCAATATTAAACAGTAAATTATGATAAAATTCAAAATTATTCTATAAATCACTCGAAATGAAGCGTCAAATCTACCAATTTGGATAGAAAACGAGAATCCATAAAACCAACAAAAAACCACCAAAAGCATTTGTAACAAAATAGTAAAAGACGGACTCATAGGTTTCTCAAAAGAGTTTTGTACTTTTAAAACCACAATTCAAGACAGCACAAATGGCAAATCCTTTAATAAAGATTACGAATATCAAACGCGATTTTATTCTCGGCAATGAAACCGTATATGTCCTAAAAGGCATCGATCTGAAAATCCACAAAGGCGAATATGTCGCACTGATGGGGCCGTCGGGTTCCGGGAAATCAACACTGATGAACCTGCTGGGTTGCCTCGATACGCCGACTTCCGGAAACTACATTCTCAATAATAAAGATGTCAGCCAAATGCACGACGACGAACTGGCCGAAATCCGCAATAAGGAAATCGGATTCGTATTCCAAACCTTTAATCTGTTGCCCAGAACTACCGCACTCGACAATGTCGCACTGCCGATGATCTACGCCGGCTACTCCAAACCCGATCGCATCGCGCGCGCTTCCGAAGTGCTGACACAAGTCAATCTTGGCGACAGAATGGACCATCAGCCCAACCAACTTTCCGGCGGACAACGCCAGCGAGTAGCCATTGCACGGGCATTAGTCAATAAACCATCTATTATCCTAGCGGATGAACCGACCGGAAACCTCGACAGCAAGACCTCGGTCGAAATCATGAAACTTTTCGGCGACATCCATGCCAATGGCAATACGGTGATTCTTGTCACACACGAAGAGGAAATCGCAGCGTATGCACATCGCATTATCCGTTTGCGCGATGGCATTATTGAAAGCGATACGACTAAATAATTTTTCAGGAGCACTTTCCTGCTTTCCGCTATATCTTTTGTTACGCGGTGCTCCACAAAAGGATACCGCTGCAATCAGGGCTAGGGCAATTCACTTCAAAACAAACACCGATGACTATAGGGCTTCTCACCTGCGACAAACTTCCCCACCTGACCCCTGCGGACCAATTATTAATTCCCGAATTGGCTAAACATAACATTCGTGCACAGGCAGTAATTTGGGACGATAAAACCATTCAGTGGGCCAATTACGATTACCTGATTTTTCGCAGCATTTGGGATTATTTTGAAAAAGAAACGGAATTCAATCTTTGGCTTGAAGCCATTCAAAAATTGGGAATCAAAACACTCAATGCGCTCGAAATCATTCAGCAAAACAAACACAAATTTTATTTGCGGGATATGCAAAAACAGGGTATCCCAATTATTCCAACTGTTTTTATTGATAAGACCAATACTTTAAATCTAAGCGAAATCATTCCATCACATTGGAAAAAAGCGGTGGTCAAACCAGCATTCTCTGGAGGGTCGTATCAAACGGAAGTTTTCGAAAGCCCCGACATCGAAACCATCAACCAACGCTATCAGCCTATCGCAGCTGAAAAAGAATTGTTGCTGCAGGAATTCATGCCCGAGATAACCACCGAAGGAGAAACCTCATTTATCTTTTTCAACAAAAAATTTTCCCATGCAATCAACAAAAAACCTGTCGATGGGGAATTCCGCATTCAGGTGCAATTTGGCGGGAAATATACAACGGTAGAGCCGAGCGCTGATGTAATTCGACAAGCGCAAAAAATTGTCAACACGTTTCCGGATCAATTACTATATGCCCGCGTGGATGGAATCATCTGCAACAACCAACTCCAGTTGATGGAAATTGAATGCCTCGAACCGGATCTGTATTTCGAATACGGAGACCATTCACTGGAACGATTTGTTGCGGCAATTCTCGAATTAATCCAGTAAATTTGAATCGTTAATTATTCACTATTAATTAGTATTTGATGAAAGTATATACCAAAACCGGCGACAACGGGACCACCGCACTTTTTGGCGGAACACGTGTCCCGAAAGACCATATCCGTATCGAAAGTTATGGCACCGTCGACGAATTAAATTCACACATCGGCCTCATTCGCGACCAAGAAATCAATCTGCATTACAAAGATATCCTTATCGAAATCCAAGATCGATTGTTTACCGTCGGAGCGATTTTGGCCACACCACCTGAAAAGGAAGTGATGAAAAACGGCGCATTACGTCTCCAGAAATTGGGCATCATAGAAAGTGATCTCGAACTTCTTGAGAACGAAATCGATGCGATGGAAGCCGCTCTTCCCCAAATGACACATTTTGTGTTACCCGGCGGGCATACGACCGTGTCATATTGTCACATTGCCCGCTGTGTATGTCGCAGAGCCGAGCGTCTGTCAGTACATTTGAGCCAACATGAGCCTGTCGCACCTGAAGCAATCAAGTACCTGAACCGACTTTCTGACTATCTATTTGTGCTGGCACGGAAGTTGACTTTCGACCTTAAGGCAGACGAAGTACAATGGATTCCACGGAAGTGAAATTCTAAAATTCAAATTCCATTTGAAAACCACAATTTTTTTGGATAATTTGAATTTGTTATTGCAATCTTTTTCGGTTCACGTTCTTAACTTTATTAAAATAAATTAATTTTTACTTGACTTTTTCAGTAAAAAAATTATTTTTGCACAAACTAAAATCGAAAGAAGATGTATTGGACATTAGAATTGGCATCATATTTAAGCGATGCACCGTGGCCTGCAACCAAAGATGAATTAATCGACTACGCTATCAGAGCGGGTTCTCCTTTAGAAGTTGTGGAAAATCTACAATCTATAGAAGATGAAGGAGAGATCTACGAATCGATGGAAGAAATTTGGCCGGATTATCCAACAGACGAGGATTATCTTTGGAACGAGGATGAATATTAAAAAAATAATAAAACCAATGAAAAGTCTCATACGAGGCTTTTTTTTTGTTTAAATTTGCACACCTTTATAAATTAAGAAATTACAACAGACCATGAGTTTCATAAATAGCGTTATTAAAGCATTTGTAGGCGATAAATCTCAAAAAGACGTCAAAGCTTTACAAGGAAATATTGCCAAGATTAAAGCCATTGAAAGCACTTTGACCAATTTATCCCATGATGAATTGAGAGCCAAAACTATCGAGTTTAAGGAGAAAATAAAACAAGCTCGAGCTGAAAAAGATGCTAAAATTGCTGCATTACTTCAAGAAGTAGAAACCATCGAAGATATCGATCAACGAGAAGACATCTATGCCTCTATCGATGTCATCGAAAAAGAAGCCTACGAAATCTCAGAAAATACGCTAAACGAAATCCTTCCCGAAGCGTTTGCGGTTATCAAAGAAACAGCCAAACGATTCAAAGAAAATACCCAACTTACCGTTACCGCTACAGCAAAAGACCGCGAATTGTCAGCGACAAAATCGTATATCACGATTGTTGGCGAGGAAGCCAATTGGGCCAATTCATGGAATGCCGCCGGAAAGGAAATCACTTGGGATATGGTGCATTACGATGTGCAGTTGATCGGTGGAATGGTATTGCACAGCGGAAAAATTTCCGAAATGCAAACGGGTGAAGGAAAAACTCTAGTAGCGACTTTGCCATTATATCTGAATGCCTTGACCGGAAATGGGGTGCATTTGGTTACCGTCAATGACTATTTGGCGAAACGTGACAGCACCTGGAAAGCCCCTTTATTCGAATTCCACGGTTTGTCTGTAGAATGTATCGACAACTACCAACCCAACACCGCCGAACGTAAAAAAGCCTATGACGCCGACATCACATACGGAACCAATAACGAATTTGGTTTCGATTACTTGAGGGACAATATGGCGCATTCGCCTGAAGATTTGGTGCAGCGCAAACACAATTTTGCGATTGTCGATGAGGTCGATTCGGTATTGATTGATGACGCGAGAACGCCATTGATTATTTCCGGACCAGTACCGCAAGGCGATCGTCATGAATTTAATGAATTAAAACCAAAAATCGAAAACTTGGTTTCGCTTCAACGACAATTGGCCAATGGTTTCCTGACGGAAGCAAAACGTTTGGTCAAAGAAGGCAACACCAAAGACGGTGGTTTCAACTTATTGAGAGCCTTCCGGGCACTGCCTAAAAACAAAGCATTGATCAAGTTTTTGAGCGAAGAAGGCATAAAGCAATTGCTTCAAAAAACTGAAAACCAATACATGCAGGACAACAATCGTGACATGCATAAAATTGACGAAGCATTGTATTTTGTCATCGAAGAAAAAAACAATCAGGTCGAATTGACCGATAACGGAATCAAATTCCTTTCTACCGATACCGACGGAAATTTCTTCGTGCTTCCGGATATTGGAACCGAAATCGCGCGCATCGAAAAACACGGTCTGGAAAAAGATAAAGAAGCCGAAGAAAAAGAAAAATTATTCCAGGATTTCTCCATCAAAAGCGAGCGCATCCATACGTTGACACAATTATTGAAAGCGTATACGTTGTTCGAAAAAGACGTAGAATACGTTATCATGGAAAACAAAATCCTTATCGTTGACGAGCAAACTGGTCGTATCATGGATGGTCGTCGGTATTCCGATGGATTGCACCAAGCGATTGAAGCCAAAGAAAACGTCAAAATTGAAGCAGCTACGCAAACCTTCGCTACCGTAACGTTGCAGAATTATTTCAGAATGTACAGCAAATTAGCCGGTATGACCGGAACTGCCGTTACAGAAGCTGGCGAACTTTGGGAAATATACAAATTGGATGTGGTGGAAATTCCAACCAACCGTCCGATGGCAAGAAAAGATAAAGAAGATTTAATTTATAAAACGACTCGTGAAAAATTCAACGCCGTAATCGAAGATGTTACAGAATTATCAAACGCTGGTCGTCCGGTTTTAATTGGAACCACCTCTGTTGAAATCTCCGAATTATTGAGTCGAATGCTGAAAATGCGCGGTGTAAACCACAACGTATTGAATGCTAAAATGCACAAACAAGAAGCCCAAATCGTTGAAGAAGCGGGGAAACCAGGAGTCGTAACGATTGCAACGAATATGGCGGGTCGTGGTACCGATATCAAATTAACTCCGGAAGTAAAAGCGGCTGGTGGTTTGGCGATTGTGGGAACCGAACGTCATGATTCGCGTCGTGTCGATCGCCAGTTGCGTGGTCGTGCTGGGCGTCAGGGTGATGTTGGAAGTTCGCAGTTTTATGTGTCTTTAGAAGACAACTTGATGCGTTTATTTGGTTCGGAAAGAGTCGCCAAAGTGATGGATAGAATGGGATTGAAAGA
>JBBRXW010000120.1:0-6520 GCA_038238295.1 Flavobacteriales bacterium
AAAGGTATTGTAGAGCGCCTTGGTGCGTTGAGGAGGTATCTTTGACATTGATGCCAAACTTATTGAAATAACCAACGAAGAGGAAAAAACATTCGCGCCCAACTTTTGGGACAATGCTAGGGAAGCAGAAATTCTAGTCAAGAATCTCAGATCAAAAAAGAAATGGGTCGAAGATTACGAAAAAGCAATTGTCTTAGCCGACGAATTACAGCTGGCGTATGAGTTTTATAAAGAAAATGAACTCACCGCTGAGGAACTCGACGAGCAATACCGAATGACCAATACCTTTATCGAAAACATCGAATTCAAGAACATGCTTTCCGACGAAGGCGATTCGTTAAGTGCGGTCCTTCAGATTACGGCAGGAGCTGGCGGAACGGAAAGTTGCGACTGGGCGTCGATGCTGATGCGGATGTATATGATGTGGGGAGAAAAGTCTGGATATAAAATCAAGGAACTGAATTTTCAGGAGGGCGATGTAGCCGGAATCAAAACCGTGACGCTCGAGTTTGAAGGCGATTATTCGTTTGGTTATCTGAAAGGAGAAAATGGCGTGCACCGACTGGTGCGGATTTCACCTTTCGATAGTAATGCCAAGCGCCATACTTCTTTTGTTTCTGTTTATGTCTATCCGCTGGTCGATGATAGCATTGAAATTGATATTAATCCGGCCGATATCGAAATCACGACTTCCCGATCGAGCGGTGCAGGTGGACAAAACGTCAATAAAGTCGAAACGAAAGTCCAATTAGTGCACAAGCCCACCGGAATCCAAGTGCAATGCTCAGAAACGCGTTCACAGCAGGACAACCGACAGCGTGCGATGCAAATGCTTCGTTCGCAGTTGTATGAAATCGAATTGAAAAAACAACAGGCACAACGCGCCGATATCGAAGCGGGAAAGATGAAAATCGAATGGGGTTCGCAAATCCGAAACTACGTCATGCAACCTTACAAATTGGTCAAAGATGTCCGTACCGGTTACGAAACCAGCGATGTTGATGGCGTGATGAATGGCGAAATCGATGAATTCCTGAAAGCATTTTTAATGATGATGGGACAAAAAGAAGAAGAATAATGAGGACGACCTATATCGCTTTACTTCGAGGCATCAATGTCAGCGGGCATAAAATCATTAAAATGGAAACCTTGCGTCAGGTATTGGCCGAGCTTGATTTTCAAAACATTATAACGTATATTCAGAGTGGCAATGTTATTTTTGAAAGTTCTGACGAGAATCCTTCTGCATTAGAACATCAAATTACTCAAAAGATTTGGCAGCATTTTGGATTTGAAGTCCCGGTGCGAATCACAACTTTATCAGAATTGCATACCATTGTTGCCGAAAATCCTTTCGTTAAGGAAAACCTTGAAAATCCAACGCAGCCTTATGTTGCTTTCCTTTCTGATATTCCTACGGAAGCCAATTTTGCCAATTTAAAAGCGGTCAATTTCGCTAACGATCAATTCATTAATAAAAATCGAATACTGTATTTATGGTATGCCGATTCGCCAGCCAACACGAAATTATCGAATGTGGCCATCGAAGGCAAACTCAAACTCAAAGCCACGAGTCGCAATTGGAAGACGATTTTAAAATTGATTGCTTTAGCTGAAGCATTGGGGAAATAATTACAGCCATTCAATAAGCGATATGCCTATTCCGACGGTAGTTTGATTGTGATTATAATCGATTAATGTTTCACCATAGCCCTGCGAAATCTGGAAATGCCCTTTTAGATTTCCTTTAATGGGATACGACCAAGAAAAGGTTGCGCTGCCTTTAATTTTATCGGCAAAATCTAAATTGTGACTCCCTAAAAATGAAAACACATTGCCGTTGTGGGTATAAATAACATTCAAATCTCCACGTCCAATATACTTTGAAATATCAGGATTATCATCATCTGCAGACCGCAAACGCAGCCATGGCCGAATATAAACACTCCAATTATTGCGTTCGAAACCCGCATGAAAAATAATCCGGTTCCAACTTCTTGAAAATGGATTGCTTTTACCATTTGATTCATGATTAAAAGCTACACCAATCATTCGAGCTTTAAAACCCAGAAATTTGAATTTAACAGGAAAATTTAGAATAATTTCCGGCTCGTAATTTATTTCCCGAAAGGGGCGTGACAAGCCACTATTATATAACTGCCAATGCGATTTTTGAGTATAGGCTACCCATAAGTCACAATGCTTCCAAAGAATGCCTTGCAGTATTTTGGTCTTAAAACTCAATTGAAATTTTAATTCAATATTATTAAAATCGGTGCCTTCAGGAACAATATATTCTGGACTATTATTACCCGAATGTGGGCGCTCGTTCGGAGAACTAGACCATCGTACCGGTAAAATGTATATGGGTTTATAAGGAGTTATCAAAAAGGTGCCACGAGCAGAAGTTGAATATAGTTCCCAACGTTCCGTCATCGTACGAAGTTGCGTCTTAGAATTAAAAAGTGCCTGAACCTGAGCTTTTGAAATTGCCGAACAGAATAGCAATAGAAAACAAAAAATTGTCTTCCGATAAAATTTCATCATAATTTAGGAACTCATTAATAATTGCGCAAATATAGCGTTTGATAAATTGGCATTGGTTGAAGCCTTATTATATTATTCTTAAAGTTTCGCATGCCCTTATTTTAAAAATACGAACTGTTAGGAATTGCAAAATCATTTTGTTTAATTTGATAAAAAATACCTTTAAAACCCAAATTACTACTATGAAATCATACTCGCTTCAAGAAATTAACGACATTTTAAAAGGCACTATAGTCGGAGATACATCACAAAATATTACAGCGCCCGAACAACTTGAACTGGCGACATATTCCGAGATATCCTTTATCGGAAACAAAAAATACGAGAAACTTTGGGAAGCTTCGAAAGCCTGTGCTGCCGTAGTGAATGAAGATATTAGTATCGAACCAGGCGAAAACCGCGCGTTCATTAAGGTAAAAAATGCTGATCTGGCGATGTCGCAGGTATTAGCACTTTTTGCTTTGCCTACTCCACTGTTTGAAACAGATATACACCCTACCGCTGTCATAGATAAGTCTGCGATTATTGGAAATGGGGTTCGTATTGGTGCCGGAAGTTATATCGGACCAAAAGTTACCGTTGGCGAAAACACAACAATTTATGCCAACTCCACGATTCTTGATGAATCTACAATTGGTAAAAATACCGTCATTTGGTCCGGCACTGTGGTTCGTGAACGCTGTCATATTGGTAACGATTGTATCCTGCATCCCAACGCTGTCATTGGCGCTGATGGTTTTGGTTTCCGCCCTTGTGCCGAAAAAGGGTTGGTAAAAATCCCTCAGATTGGGAATGTCATCCTCGGCAACAATGTTGAAGTAGGAGCTAATTCATGCGTCGATAGAGGAAAATTCAGCTCGACTGTTTTAGGTGACGGCTGTAAAATTGATAATTTAGTTCAGATTGGACATAATAGTAAACTCGGCAAATTCTGCATCATGGCAGGAAACAGTGGTCTAGCGGGTTCCGTAACCTTGGGAAATGGAGTAATTATCGGTGGAAGCGCTTCGATAAAAGACCACCTTACCATTGGAGATGGCGCAATAGTCGGCGCCGGTTCGGGTGTCGCAGCGGATGTGCCTGCCGGTAAAACGGTTTTGGGATATCCAGCGGTGGAAGCCCGTGATGCTTTAAAACAATGGGCTGTTTTGAAACGGATGGCAAAAAATTCGTAATAGTACTTACAATAGAAAAAGGGAATATTCTCATCGGATATTCCCTTTTTTATAAACTGTGGCCGAAAATCCTAAAGACTTCCGTATAATTTTATAGTGTTACAGGACAAGATGGAGTCCATAGTAAATGATGGCGGCAAGTACAGCGGAAACCGGAATGGTCAGCAACCAAGCCCATAACAAACTTACCGTAACTCCCCAACGTACTGCAGAAATACGTTTGGTCAATCCAACACCGATGATAGAACCGGTGATAGTATGTGTCGTCGAAACTGGGATTTTAAAATGCTCCGTTACAAATAACGTAATTGCTCCCGCAGTTTCGGCTGCAACGCCTTCAAACGGGGTTACTTTTGTAATTTTAGAACCCATTGTCTTGACGATTTTCCAACCACCGCTTAGAGTTCCTAATGCAATCACGGAATAACACGCTAATGGAATCCAGGTTGGAATGTGTCCTTCATAATCGCCATCTGGTAATGCTACATCCAGCCATGCTGGCATGCTCTCCGGAGCTACTCCAGAAGTATGAATATAAACCGCCACAGCAGCTGCGATAATTCCCATTACTTTCTGGGAATCATTTCCACCGTGGCCTAAACTAAAGGCAGCCGAAGAAATCAACTGCATTTTTCTAAGCCTTGCTGTTGCTCTAACCTGACTCAAACTACTGAAAACCAAACAGAAAAAACCAATGGAAAGAATAATAATGGCAAACAAAAACCATTTGATATTATGCGGTTCCGCCGCGACGCTCCAAAAATGAGATTCAAAACGAGGCTTGTCAACTTTAAAAACCATTTGCGTGTATACGAAGGCTATAGTAGCAAACATAATCACCAATGTCCATAGTTTCGGAAAAATACTTTTTCGCGAAGAATGCAGCAACCAAATTGATAATAGGTAGGAAATAATCATTCCAATCAGTGGCGCTAAAACGATAAATGAAATGATGATTAAAACTCCCGAAGGCATACCCCCATCTTTCCCTGGAGTGTACCAGACCACGCAATTAAAACCAGCATGAGCAATAGCGGCACCAGCAAAACCACCGATCAGCGTGTGGGAGGAACTCGAAGGGATCCCAAGCCACCAGGTCAGTAAATTCCACACAATCGCAGCAATGATTCCCGACAGAATAACTATAAGATTAATATCCATCGTATGGGCGGTTTTTGCTACTGTATCGGCTACGCCAAAACCAAAAACCCAATAAGCCAAGAAATTGAAAAAAGCAGCCCAAAGCACCGCCTGAAAAGGAGTCAGGACTTTCGTAGATACGATAGTAGCAATCGAATTGGCAGCATCATGGAAACCATTAATATAATCAAAAATTAATGCCAGAACGATGATTATAATGAGTAGCGTAAATTCCATACTTTAGGATAAAGGTTTGATTTTAGGAATGCTTCACTACAATCGATTCCAAAACGCTCGCGGCAGTTTTGCATTTGTCGGTAGCGGTTTCTAATGCCGATAATACTTCTTTATACTTGATGATGTTTTTCGCATCGGTTTCGTTTTCAAACAATTCCGAAACTGCTTTGTCATAGACATTATCTGATTTGCTTTCTAATTTATTGATGCGGTTACAGGATTCGATCACCTTTTTTAGGTTCTTGAAATTCTCCAATTCTTTAATCGCAATATCCAAATGTTGACAAGCTTCGAGGTTGATTTCAGTTAATTTACGAATCGATTTGGTGATTTTATCCACCTGATACAGTCGCATTCTGCTCGATGCACCGTGAAGGTAATCCGAAACATTATCCAATGAATTGACCAACGAATATATATCTTCACGATCAAACGGCGTGATGAAATTTTTATTTAATTCAATATAGGTTTTATGAGATATCTGCTCTCCAATTTCGTTGAGCTCCGTCATTTTATTAAACAATTCTTCCCGTTGTTGCAAAGGTGCATTCACTGCTTCGTGTAGGATTTCTGCTAAAAGAATTAAATTTTTAGTAGATTGCTGAAAGAGTGGGAAGAACTTTTTGTCCTTTGGAGTCAGGAATTGAAAAATACTATTTAAAGATGCCATATAGGTATATTTTATGGGTACAAAAGTAAACTTCTAATGTTAAGTTAACATTAACTTTCAATTTTTAAGAGAATTTCAAAAGCCAATAAAAGCACGTTTATTTATTTCAATCGTTTTCGTACTTTAGCGATTCAAAAATACAAAATACAATCGGACTTTGTTAAATAAAGTCGCACAACTGAAATCGAATGCTATGGATATCAACTTCAACAAAAACGAAGATCACAACAAACTCTTACTCTCCGATTTAAAACAAAGATTTGCTAAAGTTCGATTGGGTGGCGGCGAAAAACGCATCGAAAAATTACATGCCGAAGGAAAGATGACCGCGCGGGAACGCATCAGTTATTTGTTAGATCCAAAAGCTGAAAGTATCGAAATCGGTGCTTTTACCGGTGATGGGATGTATGCCGAACATGGCGGATGCCCTTCCGGTGGCGTTGTAGTAAAAATTGGTTATATCAAAGGCAAGCAATGCATTGTTGTTGCTAATGACGCTACCGTAAAAGCCGGAGCCTGGTTTCCAATAACCGGAAAAAAGAATCTTCGCGCTCAGGAAATCGCAATGGAAAACCGTTTGCCTATCATTTATTTAGTCGATAGCGCCGGTGTATATTTACCAATGCAGGATGAAATTTTCCCCGACAAAGAGCATTTTGGCAGAATCTTTCGCAACAACGCCATCATGTCGAGTATGGGAATCACTCAGATTGCTGCCGTTATGGGAAGCTGTGTCGCCGGTGGTGCCTAC
>JBBRXW010000121.1:0-6468 GCA_038238295.1 Flavobacteriales bacterium
CAGTTTACAAATGCTCCTTATAATGGATTCGTCAATCCAGTGTTGGTTCCAAAAATGGATTCTAAAGGAAACATTATAGCCATTGATGTAAAACAGCCGAAAAGCTTTGCGGAACAAATGATGAGCTACTCTAAAAACTTTAGTTTTTTACCTTTAGAAAACTAATGGAGAGATTTCATTCTATAAAAAAAACGCATCCAATTCGGAGGCGTTTTTTTGTTTTAAAAAAAGTGGTTTTCGTTGAGCCAGCGCTTAATTTTATTATGACCTCTTTTTGATTCTGGCAATTCGGTTTTGAGCGCATTTTCAATTTTATGGAAGGTACTGAGCATCGAATAATTTTTCAAAAGCATGTAGCAGTTGATAAAATGAAGCATCTCGTCACCGTCATCTATATCCAGAATAAAAGCATCATGGAACCGCAGCTTTTTCAACGTGTCGTTCCCATCGCTGTCATTCCAGTCATACGAATGCTTTAAATGTTGTTTGTCAAAAGTGGCCATAATGCCTTTCATTAGAATAGAACAAAGTTGACAAATCTTTTTAACAAAAAAATCACCATTTATAGTGATTTTTCAATTGCAGTAAAAAACACAATTGTATTACCTTTTCATCGTATATTTTATAACGAACAGTAAGAGGATAAACAACAAAAAAGCGAACAAAACCTTATAACTTCCTTTGTAGAATTTCTGATGTATGGCCACATCTTTACGATAAGAAAACGCAATCACGATGATAAAAGCGATAAAAAATATAGCCGCAAAAGTCCATTGTCCGGTTGAAAACATAGTGATAATTTTTCGGCAAATTTAATCAATTGTAATCAAAAGTTGCTATTTTGCAACATCAATTAATGAAGAGAATTATGCAAAAACAACTCAATGCTGTCAAGGAATTCCATACTGCATTTGCGATTGGTCATAGCGAAATTCCAAGAGCAGATCTCGGAAAAACTAAAAATCTACTCCGCTTCGACCTGATGAAAGAAGAGAATGAAGAGTATCTCGAGGCCGTTCAGAATAATGATCTGGTAGAAATTGCTGATGCGTTGGGCGACATGCTATATATTTTGTGTGGGACGATTATAGAACACGGATTGCAGGACAAAATCGAAGAAGTCTTTGATGAAATCCAGCGCAGCAATATGAGTAAATTGGGAGAAGGCGGAAAGCCCATCTATCGTGAAGATGGTAAAGTTATGAAAGGCCCGAATTATTTCAAGCCAGATTTCACGAGAATACTAGGATAAATGTTTCTATAATCGATGTTTTATCTGCACGAGCCTATTAAACACTGCCCACGTCAAACTATATTTTCACGGTCCAACCAAACGTGTCTTCAGCAAGTTTATACTGAATGTTGGTCAATTTGTCTTTTAGCTCCAGAGCAATCGGATTTTCTAATTTAGGCAATTCATAATAGATGTCTTCATATGAAAATCCAACAATAGGGTTAACTACTGCGGCTGTTCCTGCACCAAAAATTTCTTTTAAGCTGCCGTCTTTTGAACCCTGAATCAATTCTGATACGAGTACAGAGCGTTCCTCAATTTTAATGCCTTCCCTTTTTGCCAGTGCAATCAAACTTTTTCGCGTAACGCCATCCAAAATCCTTTCACTCGTCGGAGCGGTATATAAGGTATCATGAATGCGGAAGAAAACATTCATCGTCCCGGCTTCTTCGAGCTTAGTATGCGTTGCATCGTCGGTCCAAATGATTTGCTGAAATCCCTTTTCATTTGCTAGTTTGGTTGGATAAAATTGCGCAGAATAGTTTCCTGCTGCTTTTGCGGCTCCGATTCCACCATTCGCTGCCCGGCTGAAATGCTCGGCAATCAATACTTTTACTTCACCTGAATAATACGATTTTGCAGGAGAAAGAATAATCATAAAACGGTATTGTGTCGATGGCGCCGCAATGACACCGCTACCAATAGCGATCATAAACGGACGGATATACAAAGTATTTCCCATTCCCTTTTTTACCCAATCGCGCTCCAAGTCAATTAGTTGATGTAGCCCACTCATAAAGATATCACTTGGAATTTCCGGCATCGCCATTCGCACCGCAGATTTATTAAGGCGGTCGAGATTCTGATCCGGTCGGAATAACCAAACGTCATCCCGCGCGTCTTTATAGGCTTTCATTCCTTCAAAAATCGCTTGGCCATAATGGAAAACTTTAGCAGAAGGATCGATAAGAAAAGGCTCGTAAGCTTTTATTTGTGGTTGCTGCCAGTTACCTTCTTTAAAATCGCAAACAAACATATGATCGGTAAAAACACTTCCGAAAGAAAGGTTTTCAAAATCGACAGAATTAATTTTTGACTTAGAAACGGGTACGATATCGATTTCGTGAGTAATTTTTGAACTCATTTAAAAGTTGTTTATTGGAATGAATGATAGTCTAATCTATTGAATATGAATTGTTAAGAAAATAAAAAATCGAAAATGATGTTTTCTCCTTTTAACTATCGGCTAAAATAATAAAATTAGCACATTATCATAAGCTGAAATCAAATAATTTACGCTTTTCTTTTTATGAAAAAATGAAGTTTTATTTATTACGGATTTGATAAGCAGCTTCAAAAAAGGCAACATATTTTTCGGTATGAATAAATAACTGTCTATTTTTGTTGCTATTAAACAAATAATACTCATCAAAATTTCAACTAAAATGAAAAAAATTACCCTTGCTTTGTTCTTTATTTCCTGTTGTTTCAGTTGCCAGAAAAAAGTTACTGCCGTGACATCAAAAAGCGGCTATGCTTCCTTTGGCGATAGTATTTCCGCTGCAGGCGCGATTTCAAAAGAAGAATTGTTTGCAAAATATGCAGCTTTGAACGAAGGCGATACAGTAAATGTGAAATTCATTTCTAAAATTAATGATGTTTGTCAGAAGAAGGGCTGTTGGATGAACTTGGCGATGGTTAATGATGATGAAGTTTTCGTAAAGTTTAAAGACTACGCTTTTTTCATGCCATTGAATTCTAAAGGCAGCGACGTAATCGTTAATGGAAAAGCGTTTCTTAGTGTTGAAAGTGTTGCTGAATTACAGCATTATGCCAAAGATGCTGGAAAAGCACAAGCCGCTATCGATAGTATTAAAACCCCAAAAACTTCCTACGGTTTTATAGCAGACGGTGTTTTATTAAAACAGTAATGAAAAAAACAGCATTGTTTTTCGCTTGCTTCATTTGCTTTGTAAACTGTACCAAAAAGGAAGAAAACTCCAAACAGGAAAGTTGTCCATTAAAAGCAAAGAATAGCAAATTCAAAATGTATCAAATGTCAGAAATGTCTACGTTGATGGAACAGATGTATGTCGATAACCAACGTTTGAAAGCGCGCATCCTAAATGGCGATACGATTGGCGCGTTTCCGAACCACTTTTTAGAAATTCACAAAGCGGTGATGACCGACCCGAAGGAAAATGACGCCTTTTTTAAAGAGAAAGCAACCGAGTTTATCAAAGCCCAAGAATTGATCTATGAAGATCCGGCGAATGCGGTCAAGCATTTTAATGATGGCGTAAGTACTTGTATTAAATGTCACGAAGTGAAATGTGGTGGTCCTATTCCCCGAATTAAGAAACTCTATATAAAATAAGAATGCATAGAGAAATTATTACAACTTCCGATGGTTCGACGACGATTCATTTGCCGGAATGGAATGAAAATTATCACTCCAAACATGGTGCTATACAAGAAGCCAAGCATGTTTTTATTCAAAACGGACTTGCCTTATTCGAACGAAAAGCGATTAGTATATTAGAGATTGGTTTTGGGACAGGTTTGAATGCGTTTATTTCTTATTTGGAAGGTAAACAATTCAAAACTAACATAGATTATGTTGGCGTAGAGGCTTATCCTGTAAGCCCGGAAGAGATTTTATCGATGAACTATGTCAAAGAATTGAATGCGGAACGGGAAAATCTCATTTTTGAAAAAATGCATTCTTGTTCCTGGGAAGAGAAAATTAGAATTTCAGAAGCCTTTCAACTGACTAAAAGAAGACAGTTTTTCACAGACATTGAAGATATTAAAAAATTTGATTTGATATATTTCGATGCCTTCGGTTACCGTGTACAGCCCGAATTGTGGAGTACCGCCATCTTCCAGAAAATGTTTAATGCTTTGAAGCCAAAAGGAGTATTAGTAACTTATGCTGCCCGTGGGGTCGTTAAAAGGAGTATGATTGAAGTAGGCTTTACCGTAGAAAAACTAGCTGGCCCGCCCGGGAAAAGAGAAATGTTTCGCGCCTTCAAAAATTAACGCTTTCTTATTCCTAATTAACGCAACATTTGTAAAAGTGACTAGTTTTTTATTTAAATTTGGTTAACATTTTACCCGATCAATAACCAAAGAGAAATCTTCACTTTATGAAAAGAACCATGTTTGCTTACACCAAAAGCATACTTGAAAGAGTAAGCTTTGATCCTTTGCTCTTTTGCAAGGAGTTAGAGAAAGCATTAAAAGTGCTTTTGCCTTATGAAATTGAGCAACTCACGGAATGGCTTTTAAATTACACAATTGAAAAACCAGAATTAAGGCAATGTCTTATTTACGTTAACCGATAGAACTGAAAGGAGCTTAAATAGCTCCTTTTTTATTGCTAATCAATAAATTGTTGTTAAATAATTAATAATTTTGCGTAAGATAATTCTGTTATTAAATTTAAAATAATGTATTTCATCGATTTTTTTAGTGTTTTGTCGTATTTTTTTTAATTCTCGTATTGCAGTGAAGGTTTTTTTATTTTACATTTACCTCACGTTCTTATTAAGATAACCCCTAAATCTTACTATTATGCCTAGAATGATCTACGACTACACAAAATCGGTGCTCGAAAGAGTGAGCTTCGATCCGATTCTTTTCTGTAAGGAATTACGAAAAGCTATCAAGAATTTGTTACCTTATGAGCTGGAGCAACTGAGAAAATGGTTGCAGAACTTTACCAACGAAAAGCCGGAACTACAGCAATATATAGGTATTGTCAATTGATATTAAAAAGGAACTATTTGGTTCCTTTTTTATTTCTTAGGCATTGGACTGATAATCTCTACATTCTGAAAAACAATTGCACCTTTAATCACACCGGCAATAGTAGCCCGAAGTGCATCTATGATTTGAATTTTGAGCTCTGTTTTTGGAAAAATTAAACTCACTTCTCTTGCGGGTTTCGGTTCCTTGAAATGCTTTAGTTTGCCTTTATCACTTTCCTTCAAATCGAGCGTATGCAAATACGGAAGCAGCGTAATTCCAAGTCCTTCATCGGCCAGTTTAATCAATGTTTCAAAACTACCGCTTTCCAATTGAAATCGGTTGAATTCAGTCTTGCTGACATTCTTGCATAAATTTAAAATCCCATCACGAAAGCAATGCCCGTCCTGCAACAGCAGAATTTCATCGATATTCAAATCCGAAACTTCAATTTCTGTTTTAGCATAATTCGAATGTGACTGTGGAATATATGCCATAAACGGCTCAAAATATAGAACAATTTCTTTTATTTTTTCTTCCATCAATGGTGTGGCGGCAATAGCGGCGTCGAGGTGTCCATTGTTAAGTCGGGTGATGATCTCATCGGTATTAAGTTCTTCGATAATCAATTTGACTTTCGGATACTTTTTAATAAAATTGGTCAAAAACATCGGCAACAATGTGGGCATAATCGTTGGAATGATGCCCAATCGAAATTCTCCTCCGATGAACCCTTTCTGTTGTTCCACAATGTCTTGCATCCGATCCGCTTCATTGACAATATTCTTAGCTTGGTTGACAATTTTTTGTCCAATTTCGGTAAGTTGAATGGGTTTTTTGCTGCGATCAAAAATGAGGATTTTGAGCTCTTCCTCAACCTTTTGAATTTGCATGCTCAGTGTAGGTTGCGTCACGAAACATTTTTCGGCTGCTAAGGTAAAATTTCTATGTTCGGCGACAGCAAGAACATATTGAAGTTGGGTAATTGTCATAATGTATAGCCTAATTTGATGCAAATATAAAAACTAATCAGTTTAAACTATCGTCAGTGCGCTATTAAATTTCAGAAAGGTGACTACGCCGACAGTATTTTTCTCCCTTTTTGAAGAATGAAATTAAAAAATGAAGGGATTACCGAATACTTCAAGGAATAATCAATCAAAACAATTTTTTTTATATTTTTATAACAAAAAATTGCAGAGATTCCAGACAATTAAACAACACAACAATGAGTGATTTTTATAAAAAAATATTAGACAACAACAAAGTTTGGGTAGAGAAAACCTTAGCTCAAGATCCCAATTATTTCGAGCATCTTGCCAAAGGACAAACCCCGCCTTTATTATGGATTGGCTGTTCTGACAGTAGAGTTCCAGCGAATGAAATTATCGGCGCCAAACCTGGCGAAGTATTCGTTCACCGGAACATCGCCAATATGGTCGTGCACTCCGATATGAACATGCTTAGTGTTTTAGATTATGCCG
>JBBRXW010000122.1:0-6447 GCA_038238295.1 Flavobacteriales bacterium
ACTTTGATCTTCATGACCATAAACAAAACAGGAGATGAAAGCCACGAGCAAAGCAATCGAAAATAATATACGCAGGCTGCCGAACAATAATTTGTGCTGTCTTCTCATTCTCCAGGATTTTTTCTCCTGGTCCTTTGTTGACGTGGTGTCACCTGTTTCTTTTTTTATCGCTTTTGCCATTCTTTAATGTACTTTTATAAAGATAAATTATAGAAATTTTGGAACATAAATAATCAAACCAATTGCTATGGCAGTCATCGCTGCAAAAAACACCGCTCCGGCCGCAATGTCTTTAATAAAACCTATTTTTTCATGGTAATTCGGATGGATAAAATCGGCCATTTTTTCGATGGCAGTATTCAAACCTTCAACACTGAGTACCAATCCCAAAGCCAATGTTTGGAAAAGCCATTCGGTAGTAGTGATTTTAAAATAAAACCCGCAAAAAATCAACAGTATTCCAATCGAGGATTGCACCATCACGCTGTGTTCTGTTGTGATTAATTTAATAGCGCCTTGGAGTGCGAAACCCATGCTTTTTAATCTGCCGGTAAAAAATGTATTGTCTTTTTGGAATTCCATGCTTACGTATTAAAGTGCGGCGATCGCATTTTCATAATCGGGTTCATCTGCAATATCTGGAACTTGTTCAGAGTACGTCATCACACCATTTTCATCAATTACGATCACGACTCTCGAATGCAGACCAGCAAGCTTTCCGTCAGTCATGATAAGTCCATAATCGGTACCGAAACTTCCGTTTTTAAAATCCGATAAATTGATGACATTCTCAAGGCCTTCCGCACCGCAAAAACGTTTTTGAGCGAAAGGCAAATCTTTCGAAATGCAAAGGACTTTGGTATTTTCTAATTGACTGGCGCGCTCGTTGAATTGGCGTACTGATGCGGCACAGGTTCCCGTATCAATGCTTGGGAAAATATTCAAAACCAAACGACTGCCAGAAAAATCGGCAAGTGTTGTTTCGGACAGATCGGTTTTTACTAAATTAAATTCGGGCGCTTTTCTACCAATTGTCGGTAATTCACCTGAGGTGTTGATGGGATTTCCACCCAATGTTATGCTTGCCATGGCGTATTTTTTAAGGCTCAAAAATAGGAAATTTATTTGAGATTTGAATTGACATTTTTAAATTAAAATCCCGCAATGTTGCAGAAGTGCCAAGTGATAATTCTTTGCAGCATCGCATCTTTGCGGGACTTTGTTTTTAGTATAGTACTGGAAGACTAGTTAGCCGATAAATAGGCGGCAGTACTCAAGCGGTCAGCAGTCATAGCATCTTGTCCAACTTGCCAGTTCGCCGGGCAAACTTCGCCTTCGGTTTGAATGTGCGTGTAGGCATCAATCATGCGCAAGTATTCTTCCACATTTCTTCCTAATGGCATATCGTTGACACTTTCGTGGAAGATTTTACCGGTTTCATCAATCAAATAGGTGGCACGAAAAGTGACATTCGATCCCTCGATGATTATCGAATCAGTTTCTTCGCTGTAACTTGTTGATTCGATATCTAAAATACCTAAGATATTAGAAAGGTTCCGGTTCGTGTCGGCTAAAAGCGGATACGTTACACCCTCGATACCACCTGATTTCTTAGCGGTATTCAACCACGCAAAATGCACTTCATTCGTGTCACAAGAGGCACCAATTACGATGGTGTTTCTTTTTTCAAATGCTTTTAAAGCAGTTTGGAATGCATGCAATTCGGTCGGACAAACGAACGTGAAATCTTTTGGATACCAAAACAAAAGCACTTTTTTATTGTTTTGTACTGCTTGGTCTAAAACGTTGATTTTTAAATCAGTTCCTTTGAAATCGATCGCATCTACAGTAATATTTGGGAATTTTTTTCCAACTAATGACATAAAGTATAGGGTTTTGAAATTATTTTTTACGCCGCGAAATTAATCATAATGCGCAGATGTTTTTAGCATCGCTTAATTTTATTTGCCTATAGTGGATAGTTTTCGATGATTTGAACCGATGCCATAAAAAAAGCGCCCCGTTTGATGAAGCGCTTTTAAGTTATTTTAAAATATATTTAAAGATCAAACCGATCCAGATTCATAACTTTCGTCCATGCGGCAGCAAAATCATTGATAAACTTTTCTGTCGCATCGGCACTGGCGTAAACTTCAGCCAATGCCCGCAACTCCGAATTCGAACCGAAAACCAAATCAGCTCTCGTTGCTGTCCATTTGATTGCCCCGGTTTTTCGGTCACGGCCTTCATAGATTTCCTTGTCGGAAGAAGTGGCTCTCCACTCGGTGTTCATATCGAGCAGATTAATATAGAAATGATTGTTCAACTGTCCCGGTTCATTCGTAAATTGTCCATGTTGCGAAGCATCGTAATTCGTTCCGATTACGCGCAATCCACCTAATAAAACGGTGAGTTCTGGTGCTGATAGATTCAACAATTGTGCTTTATCAATCAACAGGACCTCGGCCGGCACTGCTAATTTTGATTTTTTATAATTTCGGAAACCATCCGCTTTTGGTTCCAGATAATGGAAAGACTCGATATCCGTTTGTTGTTGTGAAGCATCCATCCGGCCCGGAGAAAAAGACACTTTTATTTGATGTCCAGCAACAGAAGCCGCTTTTTCGACACCGGCATTACCGGCCAAAACAATCAAATCGGCTAGTGATACTTTCTTTCCATCAGATTGCGAATTATTAAAATCATTTTGTATCAGCTCTAATTTTGATAGTACCTTTTGCAATTGAGCCGGATTGTTTACCTCCCAATCTTTCTGCGGAGCAAGTCGGATACGAGCTCCATTGGCACCACCTCGTTTGTCCGAACCCCGAAATGTTGAAGCTGAAGCCCACGCGGTCGAAACCAATTCTGATACTTTCAGTCCGGATTCATTAATTTTTGTTTGTAATGCTTTAGCGTCGTCTGCATCAATCAAGGGATGATTTACTGCCGGAATCACATCTTGCCAAATCAGTTTTTCGTTTGGAACTTCGGGTCCAAGATAGCGTTCAAGAGGCCCCATATCCCGGTGTGTTAGTTTGAACCAAGCGCGACCGAAAGCATCGGCGAAGGCATCTGGATTCTCGAGAAAATGACGGGATATTTTTCCGTACACAGGATCGAAACGCAAAGATAAATCGGTGGTCAGCATCTTTGGGAAATGTTTTTTTGAACTATCGAAAGCATCCGGAATGATACTCGCCGCATTTTTAGCAACCCATTGTTGTGCACCACCGGGGCTTTTGCCCAATTCCCATTCAAATTCAAAAAGGTTTTCAAAAAAGTTGTTGCTCCATTGTGTGGGTGTTTTCGACCAAGTGACTTCAAGTCCACTAGTAATAGTATCCGGGCCTTTCCCAGATTGAAAACTATTTTTCCAACCAAAGCCTTGCAATTCGATGTCTTCAGCTTCAGGTTCTTTTCCAACGTGTTCCGATGAAGCTGCGCCGTGGGTTTTTCCGAAAGTGTGTCCGCCAGCAATCAACGCTACGGTTTCTTCATCATTCATCGCCATGCGGCCAAAAGTATCACGTATGTCTTTGGCGGCCAAAATCGGATCGGGATTGCCATCGGGTCCTTCAGGATTCACGTAAATTAATCCCATTTGTACAGCAGCCAAAGGTTTTTCAAGATTTCTGGAATGTACATCACCATCAGCATTATCGTCTGATACGAGGACGCCGTTACCGGAAACACCTTCAGAGCCATGCGCATAGCGTAAGTCACCGCCAAGCCAGGTCGTTTCAGCTCCCCAATACACCGATTCATCGGCTTCCCAAACGTCTTCGCGGCCACCGGCAAATCCAAAGGTCTTAAATCCCATCGATTCTAAAGCGACATTTCCAGATAGAATCATCAAATCAGCCCAGGATATTTTGTTGCCATATTTTTGTTTGATAGGCCACAAGAGTCTACGAGCTTTGTCGAGACTGACATTATCAGGCCAACTGTTGAGCGGTGCGAACCTTTGCAATCCGGCACCACCACCACCGCGGCCATCGGTTATTCTATACGTACCGGCACTGTGCCATGCCAGTCGGATAAACAATCCGCCGTAATGCCCAAAATCCGCCGGCCACCAATCCTGTGAATTGGTCATCAGTTCGGTTAGGTCTTTTTTTACGGCATTAAGATCTAAGCTATTAAACGCTTCCGCATACCGGAATGATTTGTCCATCGGATTCGACAATGAAGAATTTTGTCGCAAAATGTTTAGATTTAATTGATTGGGCCACCAGTCGCGGTTGCCTGTGCCGTTGTCAGCACTTTGACTCAATGACCCGCTCGAAAACGGACATTTGCCTTGAGAATCTTGATTTTCCATATCTATGTTTATTTTTTGTTGGTGAAGTTGTTCTCAAATTTATACTTCTTTCGATTGTTTTTTAATAGCTTTTAATTATAAATTGCTATTTGTTTATCGCCAAAAGTTATATTAGATTTTTGTTGGCGTTATCCCGTTTCCTTTTATATATTTGTTTTACACTTTTCAACAAAACTCAATTCAACACCTATGGCATTCATCGATTTATTCCGAAAGAAAACAGTTCAGGATATTTTAAAACAAGTTGAGAAAAATGAATCCGATGGACATAACGCTCTTGGGAAACACTTAACAGCAAGAGACTTAACTGCTTTCGGAATTGCCGCTATTGTTGGCGCCGGGATTTTCAGCACAATCGGAAAAGCAAGTGCCGATGGCGGACCAGCCGTAATTTTCTTATTCTTGTTTACTGCGATTGCCTGTGGCTTTGCCGCTTTCGCTTATGCCGAATTTGCATCGATGGTGCCGGTTTCGGGAAGCGCCTATACCTATTCGTATGTCGCTTTCGGAGAAATCATCGCTTGGATTATCGGCTGGGCTTTGATTATGGAATATGCGATTGGAAACATTACCGTCGCCATTTCATGGAGTGATTATTTTACCGGCTTGCTTGATAGCATGGGCATTCATCTGCCACAATATGTTCAGATGGATTATCTCACGGCTTCGAATGGTTTTAAGGATGCAACTGCTCTAATGCAAGGCGGAAAAACCTATGAAAACTTGACTTCCGGTTTGCAAAGTGCCTACACGGCTTGGACAACTTCACCGACGATAGGATCTTTTCATTTGGTAGCCGATTTACCGGCGTTATTCATTATCGTATTAATTACTGCGCTGGTCTATCGCGGTATGAAAGAATCCCGAAACGCGAGTAATCTGATGGTTGTCGTCAAATTATGCATCATACTTTTGGTCATTGCTGTCGGTGTTTTTTATGTCGATACCGACAATTGGCATCCGTTTGCACCGAATGGAGTAGGTGGTGTTTTAAAAGGGGTTTCTGCGGTTTTCTTTGCGTATATTGGTTTTGATGCGATTTCGACGACGGCAGAAGAATGTAAAGACCCGCAACGCGATTTGCCGCGAGGAATGATGTGGGCGATTATTATCTGTACGATTCTGTATGTAATTATTGCCTTAGTTTTGACAGGTATGGTCAATTATGCCGATTTGAATGTGGGCGATCCGCTGGCATTTGTGTTTGATAAATTGAATTTGAAATGGATGTCCGGTATCATAGCCGTTAGCGCCGTAATTGCTATGGCGAGTGTTTTACTGGTTTTTCAAATGGGACAGCCAAGAATCTGGATGAGTATGAGCCGCGATGGATTATTACCGAAACGTTTTTCAAAAGTGCATCCTAAATACAAAACACCTTCGTATGCGACTATTGTTACTGGATTTGTAGTGGCGATTCCAGCGTTGTTTTTGAATTTGACAATGGTGACCGATTTATGTAGTATCGGAACCTTGTTCGCTTTTGTGTTGGTTTGCGCTGGAGTTTTGGTGCTGCAGAATAAACCAGATATCCCAAGAGGGAAATTTAAAACGCCATATATCAATGCGAAATATATTGTTCCAGTGCTGTTGTTCGCAGGTTTGGCATTTGCGTTTACCTATAACAAACAGGCAACAATGGATTTTATTACCAATGAAAAAAAAATCAATGCACCAGAAGATATTGTGACTTCATTAGATGCTGCGCAAACGAAAATTGTCTATGAATTTGTAATTGCCAAAAATCAAAATGATGCCACGATTACTGACTTGGAAGCACTTCTGAGTCAATATAGCGATGATGAAGTCGTCTATAAAAACCTGATTGATAGTTTACCAATTGATAGCAATATGAAATATCAAAGTGGCTTCGATCTGTTTAAGCATAAAATTCCAATGTGGATTTTCTTGTTGGTACTTTTAGGCTTAACAGTTTGGACATTCCGTCAGAATTTGTCATTGATTCCATTACTAGGATTAGTTTCTTGCCTCTATATGATGGCAGAACTGAGCATTTGGAACTGGATTTACTTCACTTGCTGGCTGTTGGTCGGGCTTACGATTTACTTTGGATTTAGTAGGAAGAATAGTAAATTGAATTTGAAATAAAATAAAACCCGCCT
>JBBRXW010000123.1:0-6447 GCA_038238295.1 Flavobacteriales bacterium
AAGGACATCCTGACAAAGTAGCGGATCAAATCTCCGATGCGTTAATCGACAATTTTTTAGCATTTGATCCGGAATCGAAAGTAGCGTGTGAAACTTTAGTAACGACGGGACAAGTAATTTTGGCAGGCGAAGTGAAATCGAACACCTACCTTGATGTGCAATCTATTGCTAGAGAAGTCATCCGGAAAATTGGATATACCAAAAGTGAGTATATGTTTGAAGCCGATTCTTGCGGGGTTTTATCTGCAATTCATGAGCAGTCAGCCGACATCAACCAAGGTGTTGACAGAGCCAGCAAAGAAGAACAAGGTGCCGGTGATCAGGGAATGATGTTTGGGTATGCGACGAATGAAACGGATAACTACATGCCATTGGCGTTAGATTTGTCACATGCTTTGTTGGTTGAACTGGCGAACTTAAGAAGAGAAAACAACGAGATTAACTATTTGCGTCCGGATGCAAAATCGCAAGTGACTTTAGAATATTCTGACGATAACAAACCTTCTAGAATTGATGCTATTGTTATTTCTACGCAGCACGATGATTTTGCTGCTGAAGCAGAAATGCTTGCTAAAATTAAAAGTGATTTGATTTCGATTTTGATTCCACGAATCAAAGCGAAATATCCTCAATACGTACATTTATTTAACGACCAGATCACGTATCATATCAATCCAACTGGTAAATTCGTTATCGGTGGCCCACATGGTGATACTGGATTAACGGGAAGAAAAATCATTGTTGATACCTATGGTGGAAAAGGGGCTCACGGTGGTGGTGCTTTCTCGGGAAAAGATCCTAGTAAAGTAGACAGAAGTGCGGCCTATGCCACCCGTCACATCGCTAAAAACTTAGTGGCTGCCGGATTGTGTGATGAAGTATTGGTTCAGGTTTCGTACGCCATTGGTGTCGCAAAACCAACTTCGATTAATGTGGTAACTTACGGTACTTCGAAAGTAAAAATGACTGATGGAGAAATCAGTAAAGTGGTAGAGAACGTTTTTGATATGCGTCCTTACTTTATTGAGCAGCGTTTGAAATTGAGAAATCCTATCTATAGCGAAACTGCTGCTTACGGGCACATGGGACGCCAACCAGAAACAGTAACCAAAACGTTTAAGTTGCCTAATGGCGCTCCAAAAACGGTAACAGTAGAATTGTTTACCTGGGAAAAATTAGACTTCGTAGACCAAGTGAAAGCGGCTTTCGGATTGTAATCCCTTCACTATTTTACACTATAACAACCTGACTGCTTCGATGTAGTCAGGTTTTTTTAGCCCTGATAGTAACGGAAATCCTGTCATTGCCAGTGTTATGAAGCAGACTGCAACAACGTACGGTAAAGACAATGAGAAAATGATTCGTCGTATCTTCTCGCAATGACAGATTGCAGTGTATAGCAGGTTCCCGGCTCCTGATTGCAACGTTTCTCGCAAGGACAAGGTTATAAATTGTACTTCAAACTAAAAATCACGTAGCGCGGCTGCACGACATATTGCGAGGTGCGCGTAGAAAACTGCGTAAAACTGTCATCATTGAGCGAGCGTGTATTGAGTAGATTGGTCGCGCTGATTTTGTATTCCCATTTGCTGTCTTTCTTCTGATAGATCAAGCTGGCACTCAGGAAATCGTATTCGTTATTGACGGTTTTGTCGTCGTTGGTGTAATGGTAAAACTCATATTCCGACACGAATGAAAATGCATTTAGGAAATAATAATCGAGTCGAACAGACGGTTTTTCGGTGTAGAATTTCGCGTTCTGATAGTTATTGATCGTCAGATTATAGCCCAGTTCGATATTTGGCAATGCCTTATAATTCGTGGATAATTTAGCACTATAGCTTTGCGTGAACGATTCTGAAACTTCATGCGTTTCTGCGGTATTAAGCAGTCCAGTGATGCGGATATTATTGAATTTCGACCAGTTGAGATTGGCATTGACTGATGCTTTGTATTTCCCGAAGGAGCGCCCGTAATTTGCCACGCCAAACAACGCTTCATCGGCAAAATTAGAGTTATACGGGGTTGAAGACTGATTGATGCCACTGAACTTCGCCTTGGTTTTGACGTCATCGATGCGGCGGCTATAATTGATAAAGCCGAAGATGTTTGTGAAATTGAACATATTGTATTTGAAATATCGCAGCGAATGGGTTTGTACCAATGCATTTTCGAGGTTGCGGTTGCCGCGGAACAACGAATTGTAACTGTTCATCACGTAGCCTTCCGCCAGTTTATTGATATCGGTAAAGTTCGTCGTCATCGCGTAATTGTAGGTCAATGATTCTGATTTTTTAATTTGATACAGCGCATACACATCGGGCAATACTCTAAAAAAATCCTGGTTGTTTGCGGCATCTTCCTGCTGATTGTGCATATGGTACTGATGAAGGCTGAATCCGGGATTGAATGTAAATTTGCCTTTGATGAATTTGTAGTGTACTCCCAAGAAAACATCATTAAAACTATAATCGACATCGTTTTTGGAATTCTGATTGAGGTTATTCGTTGTACTATCGTCTAAGATTTGGAACAAATCGGAATTGAAATTCTGAAACGAAAACGTATCGCCCCAAGTGACATTGATATTGCTTTTTGGCGTCAATGAATAATAGTAATCGACTTTAGCATCTGCCTTGTTGGTCTTTACAAAACGATCCTGATTGAGGTCGTATCGCCCCGAAATCTCATCCCGAATACCGAGATTATTGTCTTGCTGTCCGGGAATCACAGAATCCGGAAACGGATTAACTCCCAGATTGGCGTTATAAAACGGATCTTCTTTTTGATACAGATGCTGGATTTCAATCGCAAAAACATTTTTCTCATTGAGTGTATAATACCAATTCAGGTTTTGGTTTAATGAAATTGGATTCTGCTGTTTGACCGTCGTGATGTTTTGCGAATTGCTAGCCGAGTTCACCGTCGTCTGCGTAAATAAATCGGTATATTCGTCCTGCTTGGATTTTTTAAATAACACATCATAATCAAGTTGATTGCTGGCGCTCGGTTTATAGCTCGAACTCAACTTCACCATCGCGAGATTACTTTTTTGATGCGTCGCATCCTGTGTAGCTTGTTTGGTCACGACGGTCACCGAATCGCCCTGTGGGTTGGTTACATTATCCTGTCGGTCGATTTTCGATTTGGTTTCGAGGTCGGTGGTCGTTGAAGATATGATGGCGAAGCCGCTCAGGCTCCATGCTTTGTTGATGTTGTAAGAGAAGTTTGTCGCTCCAAAGCGGGTTTCGATTGCCTTCGCTTGATTGTTCCGCAGCAGTGAAATCCCGATATCGTTTGATGATATATTGAATCCTGTTCCGCCCTTTTTCATCAGGTTTTTGAAGCCGCCGGTAAATTTAAAATAGTCCTGTGGCGTGAAAGGCAATTCCCCAATATTATTGAAATTCCCGATCAAGTTGATGCTGTATTCCGGGCTGTAATAGAATAATTTCGGATTGATAATGTAATGTGATTTGTCATCGGCAACTCCAATTCCAGCATTGATATCCCCAAACCAGAAGTTCTTCTTCCCTTTTTTGAGTTTGATGTTCATCGCGACATCCTCGCTGTTATTTTCCAATCCTTTGAGCTGGCTGATTTCACTGTAATTCCGCAACACCTGAACCTTATCGATCGCATCGGCCGGAATATTCTTGACGCCGAGTTTGGTATCGCCATCGAAAAAATCCTTGCCTTCAACCATTAATTTGGTGACTCTTTTTCCTTCGACTTCGACTTCACCATTGGCATTGACTTCAACACCGGGTAATTTTTTGAGAACGTCTTCGAGTTTGCGTTCGGTACCGGTTTTGAAAGAATCCGCATTATAGACAATTGTATCGCCTTTAATCGAAACTGGCATTTCACGAACAATTTCCACACCTTTCAATTCGATACCGCCTTCTTCGAGGACAACATTCTCGCTAAGATTAATGGTTTTAGTGGAAACGGTAATGTCTTTGGATTGCATTCCAAGATAGCTCACTTTTACCGTATACGTTGCGTTGGGTTTGAGTGCTAACTGGTATTTCCCTTTATCATTGGTGATCGCATACGCATCCATTTCCATGGTGCTGTTATTGACCGCCATGACATTCGCCATTTCGAGCGGATGGCTTTCGTTGTCCTGAATGACACCGTCTAGCTTCACATTTTGGGAAAAGGAAAAAGAAGTAAGGAATACCAAAAAAAGGAACAGGCATTTTTTCATAGACGCAAAGGTGAAACTGGTTTTGATTAAATTTATCCGCCGATGCGAATCTGCATTTTTCCGTCTCCGCCTCTACCCTGGTTCATTTCCTGAAGTTCTTTCATTTTTTTGATAACGGTATCATCGTATTTAGACTGTGAGATCACTTCACCATTGGTAGGTGCTTTGATCTCTACTTTATCTTTCGTATTGAGGATTACTTTCGTGCACAGAATGGTGGTTTTTCCGTCATTGACTTCTAAAATCAAACCCGGCAAACCCCAGTAATTTTCTGGTCCTTGATTGACCGGAATTTCCGGTGCGTACCAAGCGGTTATTAAAACTTCTTTTGGCAAATCGACATCCATGAAGTTGGTTTTTTTGTCTTTGCTGTCGGTTTTGGCAACTTCTTTTTTGTCTTCCTCTTTTTTAGGGCGGAAGTTTCTAAAATCTGATTTGCTTGGTTGGCGCACCGCAGTGGCTTTATAGCAATTGTAGCCGCCGATTTGTTTGGTTTCGCTTTCCATCTTCCAGTGAAGTGTTGGCAAGGAATCCCGAACTAAAAATTCCTTGCCCATGAATTCCTTATCGACAGTATAGCTTTTGGTTTTTACATTTTTATAAAAGGTGCCGCCACCGCCCATCATCGATGAGAACATTTTAATATTTGCTCCGCCGTTTTGCCCTGGTGCTTCCAATTTTTCTTCTTCTTTATAAACGGAAGCCGATTTATCGAAACTTAAAATGAAGTTTTTTTCAAACATCGCTTTCATGCGTTCCTCGATCATCTTCTGCATGTCGGGCGAAATATCTTTGCTACCTTGCAATTTCGATTGAATATCTGCTGTACCGGTTTTGGATGCGTAGACCGCAGTTGCCTGGAAATCCTGCGCATAAATTGTAAAATAAGAAATCAAAAAAAACATTGTAGAGAGGACAATTTTATCAATCATGGCTATTGATTTAAAATGAATACTGGAAGCACTGAAAAAATCACGGGATTTTTCAAAAGCAAATATGACGAAAGGGTTTGTCTTTTGTTACTAAGGATGTGTTAAAAGATTTCGATGGAACCGTATGATAGCAAAGGCAATAATTGTACTTTAGCCTTTATGAAAAGAATGTTTGCCGTACTCTTCCTAGTTTGTTCTAATGCCCTCTGCAGTCAGAACATCAAAACAACGCCGCTGCAGTCTTTTGCATTAGATGCCGATTCTTTTTTAGGATATGATGCGCTAGGTGCTTTTTATTTTCTTAAAAGTAATGTGATTACAAAAGACGCTGAAAATAAGACGTGGCAGTATAAAAATCTACAGCTGGGAAAAATTAGTAAGGTCGATTTGATAAACCCGCTGAAGATTGTATTGTTCTACCAAAGTTTCAATACGGTGGTGCTTTTGGACAACCAATTGAATGAAACTCAAAAAATTAATTTGTCCGACAACGACAATACTATCGTTGCCATCGCTGCCGGTTTAGCCTCAGGAAATCGATTGTGGATTTACAATAGTTTGTCGCAGAAAATCGAATTGTATGATTATAGTAAAAATGACTTTCAATCGCTGACGGTTCCTTTTTCGAATAATGTAAAATACTACAGTTCGGATTTCAATTATTTTCAATGGATTGATGACCAAGGAAATGGCTACCGCTGCGACATCTACGGCAAGGTAGATTCGTTGGGAAAAGCGCCTTTAGGAGAGCAAATGCAGTTTGTTTCCGACGGCACCTTACTCTACAAAATGGACAACCAATTGTATCGATACGACTTCAAAGAAAAGAAATCTGTAGCCTTAGAAATTGATGAAAAAACCTTTAAAAAATTTTCTTATAAAGACCAAATTTTATCTATTTTTACAGACCACGGAATTACAAATTATAAAATCATAGTACCATAATGCACATAGCAGTAGCAGGAAACATCGGCGCAGGAAAAACCACATTGACACGATTATTGGCGAAGCATTTTAAATGGGAACCTCACTTTGAAGACGTTGTCGACAATCCCTATCTAGATGATTTTTATCATCAAATGGAGCGCTGGTCGTTTAACCTGCAGATTTACTTCCTGAACAGCCGTTTCCGTCAGGTATTGCAGATTCGTGAAAGTGGCAAGAAAATTATCCAGGACCGAACCATTTATGAAGATGCGCATATTTTCGCACCCAATCTTCATGCGATGGGATTGATGACCAACCGTGATTTTGAAAATTATAAATCGCTTTTCGAACTGATGGAATCCTTAGTGGAAGCTC
>JBBRXW010000124.1:0-6384 GCA_038238295.1 Flavobacteriales bacterium
CCGGTTCGACTCCGGTTCCGGGTACAAAAAAGCTCCTCAATTGAGGAGCTTTTTTGTACCCGGAACCGGAGTCGAACCGGTACGGTTTCCCACAGGTGTTTGAGACCAGCGCGTCTACCAATTCCGCCATCCGGGCTTGACAGACAAAAACCAACAACAGTTGATTTTATCGCTTTAAGTAAGCCGGTAAAAACCACTTACTGTAAAACACGGTGCAAATGTAAAAAATAATATTGCATTTTCTAATGAAATACTCTAAATTTTCCTTTCCTACTTGGATTTAATTCCTAAATTTGCACCTCGTTAACGCGACATACAACTAACTAACTACAAAACAACACACTATAATGCCACACCTAGAACCAGAAGCAAAGATATTTGCGTGTTCGCAAAGTGTATATTTGGCCGAAAAGATCGCCACTCACTATGGTGTTCCGCTGGGTAAAGTGACGTTCTCTAAATATAGTGACGGTGAATTTCAGCCTTCTTACGAAGAGTCGATTCGGGGTTTACGCGTGTTTATCATTTGTTCGACTTTTCCAAGTGCAGATAATCTGATGGAGTTGTTGCTGATGATCGACGCAGCCAAAAGAGCCTCGGCAAGACACGTAACCGCTGTCATTCCCTATTTTGGATGGGCACGCCAGGACAGAAAAGACAAGCCAAGAGTTCCGATTGGAGCCAAATTGGTCGCCAATCTGTTAGATGCTGCTGGGGCAACCCGCATCATGACAATGGATTTACATGCTGACCAAATACAAGGTTTCTTTGAAAAACCGGTTGACCACCTTTTTGCATCGACGATATTTTTGCCGTATGTGAAAAGCCTCCACCTCGAAAATCTGACGATCGCTTCGCCGGATATGGGTGGTTCTAAAAGAGCCTACGCCTATTCTAAGTTTTTAGAATCGGATGTCGTGATTTGTTACAAACAACGAAGAGCCGCCAACATCATCGGCACGATGGAGCTCATCGGAGAAGTGAAAGGCAGAAATGTCGTCCTCGTAGATGATATGATTGACACCGGAGGCACCTTGGCAAAAGCTGCCGATTTGATGATTGAAAAAGGAGCACTCAGTGTAAGAGCCATATGTACACACGCCATTTTATCGGGCGATGCGTACGAGAAAATAGAAAATTCTAAATTATTAGAATTGATTGTTACCGATTCTATTCCGTTGAAGAAAGAATCAAAAAAAATAAAAGTGGTCAGCTGCGCACCGCTTTTTGCCGAGGTGATGAACATGGTGCAGCACAACAATTCGATCAGTGGTAAATTTTTGATGTAACACTGGTTCGCGTTAGATTTGATATTAAGAGGAGGAAGTCCAGTGGACTTCAGCTATGAAAGTCTCAATTATTAAGAGATTTTTGAAATTTTGAAGAATGCCGCGTTAGGGATAGAGCGATTGTCTGAGCTCTTTTTTGCGAAGTTTACGTAGCAAAAAAAGCGAGTGCGAAAGCCCGACCCGCAGGGAAACGCCCCAAAAAGAGAATTTTTTTATTAACTATATATTTTTTACAATGAAATCGATTACGATTAAAGGATCAGAAAGAGAAAGCGTGGGCAAAGTTGCGACTAAAGCCTTACGTAATGCTGGATTGGTTCCTTGCGTGTTATACGGAGGAAATCAAGCAGTACATTTCTCAGCAGAAGAAATGGCATTCAAAAACTTGGTTTACACTCCAAATGCTCACACTGTTGTGATCGAGTTGGGCAGTAAAAAGTTGAATGCGATTCTACAAGACATTCAAGTGCACCCTGTTTCAGACAAGATTTTGCACATTGACTTCTTCGAATTATTTGACGACAAAGAAATCACTATGGAAGTTCCGGTGAAAGTAATGGGCGTTTCTCCAGGGGTTTTATTAGGTGGTGTTTTACGTTTGAACCAACGTAGATTGAAAGTGAAAGCTTTGCCTAAAAACTTACCTGATTTTATCGATGCGGACATCTCCTCAATGGAAATGGGTAACAAATTGTACGTTACGTCATTAGTTTCGGACAAATACAAATTTTTGCACCCGGACAACACCGTGGTCGCTCAGGTGAGAATTTCTCGTGCGGCTATGAAAGCGGCTCAGGAAGCAGCGAAAGCAGCAAAAGCGCCTACAAAAAAGAAATAAGAGTTTCTCTTTTTCGATACAAAAGCATCAGTTTTACGACTGGTGCTTTTTTTATGCTTTTTGTTTTAGGAGCCGGGAACCTGCTGTACGCTACTATCTTTTGTGCCACAGCAGCAAAGCGAACTGACGGAATACTTGACAGCACAAAAGGATAACCGCTTCCATCAGGGCTAGGGCAATTTCGTTTAGATTGCGGCACAATTTTTAGAACCGCATTTTCAAAATGTCTATTTTTACGAAATGAAATGGTTGACTGATTTATTTACATCCACGAAAACAATTGACAACAGCGATCCTATGAAGAAATTTTTAATTGTAGGTTTAGGCAACATTGGCGCCGAATACGTTAATACACGACACAACATTGGCTTCAAAATCCTTGACTTTTTAGCCAAAAAAGAAAGTCTTGCTTTCGAAACGGTAAAGCTTGGCGCGCTCACGGAATACAAATTCAAAGGAAGAACATTCCTGCTTTTAAAACCGAACACTTATATGAACCTCAGCGGAAAAGCTGTTCATTACTGGATGGACAAAGAAAACATTCCACTCGAGAACATCATGGTCATCACCGATGATTTGAATTTGGCTTTTGGCACCATTCGCATTCGCCCCAAAGGAAGCGACGGCGGACACAACGGGCTCAAGAGCATCAACTTGCTTTTGAATACGTTAAATTATACGCGTTTCCGCTTTGGTATCAGCGATGAATTCAAGAAAGGACAACAAGTAAATTATGTACTCGGTGACTGGAGCGATGAAGAAAATGCAAAATTGTCCGAACGTTTAGAGTTGGCGTCCGAAATCATCAAATCATTCGGCACTGCCGGAATAGAGAATACAATGACTACATTTAACGGAAAATAATATGAAAAAAATAGCGCTCTTATCAGTGATACTATTGTCCGCCTGCGCGTCTCAAAAACAGTCGGCACAATCTAAAGTGACGACACTAACGAGTGAATGTCCAAAAGACGGAACCTGTACTGTCGAGCTTTTCGAAAACAAACGCATCGCCATCAAAAAGGATGAATTCGAACGCTTGTATTACAGCCTAGAAGACAATAAGGCTACACGAGTAGCGAAATATACGTATACCAGGAAAGTAAAAGGAGACGTTCAGGATGCAGTATACCGCGAGGAAGTCATCATCGAACTGAGAAACGGGAAAGATACGACTACTTCTAATCCATCACCACCATTGCTTTTCGGCAGATTTTGTTTTTGCAAAGGGCAAACCGGCTATTACAATATTACCCATCGCAATCTTTCGATTACTAAAAAATCAAAGGTTCAAACCGTGGATTTAGATTTCAAAATAGAAGAAGTTCCGCAGATCATCAAGCACATTACATTTACTTTAAAATAAAAAAGAGCCACTATTGCTAGTGGCTCTTTCAGTATACTACTTTGGAAATTTATTGGATCACAATTCTTTTCACCATCTTTCTTTCGCCATCGTTGATGGTTACTAAATAAACTCCGGCTTGTGCTCTTTCTTAATGCAATTCTTGTTTGAACAATCCTGTATTCTTATAGGTCTTATCCATGACTTTTCTTCCGCGGATATCGTGAACAGCAATCGTAATTTTACTGCTTGAATTCGAATTGAACTGCACGGTAAAGTTTCCGTTATTTGGATTTGGATACAATGAGAAGTTTTCGAATTCGAAAGTACTGTTCGCCAATGGTACCAATGTTTGCGAGCAAACTTCCAATACAATAGAATTGATAGTTCCTGTATTTCCGGCTACCACATCTTTAAATCCAAACGTCCAGTTTCCTTGTTGGCTGAATCCATTATACGTGTCAAGGTTAAATCCTGTCGGTGGTGCATACGTGCCGGTTGTTGGACTTCCACAAGTGAAAGCACTTCCTTGACTATCAAACACCACATTCATATCGGCAGAACCAGCACATTGCTGATTAAAGATTGTCGATAAAGTTCCTCCCGGTCTCAACATCGCAAATACGATATTTTGAAGGTTTGGGTGTGTCGCATTAATGGTCACGTTGACATCGCTAATGATTCCGGCTACAGGAATATTGATTTGTTTTGAAGTATAGGAAGTTGAATTATCAGGCAAGTTGAACGGAGTAGCATAGGTATAGGTGTTGCATGCCGTTACCAATTGGTATCCTATGTTAAATGCTCTGGAATTAACAGCATAAAAAACATTTCCTACTGATTCAATCATAATTCTACAATTTTGAGAAATAACATTCGGAGCCGTGATGGTTTCCGTTCCGTCATTTGGTGTGTTTTCCGCTAGCAAATAAGGCCAAGTAACGCCTCCGTCTGCGGACATTTTAATGGTGACCAAAGCAGTATTGATTCCGTTGGCGTCTGTTCCGGCAACATCCCAGGTTACAACCTGAGAAGAATTCTGGGCCCATGCCGTTACGGCACTTTGTGAAGTTACTTTAAATGGACCTACATTCGCCAATGTTAAATTCATTGTAGATCTTTCAGTCTGTCCTCCAAGAGGGCTTCTGTTATCTCGAACGACCAAAGAGAAAATCATCGTTCTAGCTACGTTTGGAACTACTTCCCAAGTTGGTGTTAAGTTATTAGCCAGTACACTCGAGAATACCGGGAAATATCTTTTAGGAGAACTCGACGGATTAAACGATCTGAAGTTAGGACCTGAAGTACTTGTTGCAACAGGAGGTTGTGTAGAAATCTGGAAATTATATTGCTCCCAACAATAGGTAAGGGCGTCATTATCTATATCTGTTGCTATACCTGTCAGAGCGAAAGCTGTTCCGAAGGGAATGGTATAATTTGCACCTGCACTAACGACAGGCGGTGTATTTCCATTTGGTGTTGCCACAGCACAATTTGCTGAACCATTAACCAATGTTGCGCTTTGTATAAGGCTTCTAGCGTGAAAATAAGCGTCGGAATGCAACTGGACATCCTGCGGAGCACATATTCCAGCATACCCCATGATTGTAGTGGCACTACCAGGTTCGAATGCGGAAGTAGTGGTTCTATTTCCGCCACCACAGTTTCCGGCATCGCCATTGAAGGTATGAGAACAACCAAATTGGTGACCCATTTCGTGCGCCACAAAATCGATATCATATTCATCTCCTACAGGAGAAGGCAAACCTGTAACTCCTTGCGCTTTTATTGTAGTACAAACACATCCTAAAGAAGCAACACCACCACCACCAGTACTGGCTACGTGGCCAATATCATAGTTAGCCGACCCGATGATATTATCAACTTCTGTTTGATTCTGGCTTAAAAGAATATTGGCGGTATTGTTATTATCATAATTGTCTGTGGTGATATTAATAATGCTTTCATCATTGGCAATTATCGTCATTGTTACTGCCATATCTCTTTCATAAACACCATTCACTCTGGTCATAGTAACGTTCATCGCTGCTAAGACCGCTGCTTTTTTCTGAGCTAAAGTCCCACCGCCTACACCGGCAGCACTTACGTGAAATGCAGCATACTCAATTGTACAGGCTAATGCCAAACGGTAATTCTTAAACAAACTGTTGTTTGCTCTGTGGAGTGGTAAATTATCCGGAGCGTTTTCTGATAAATCAAGCCCCGCATCTGTGGTGTCACATCTGAAAGATTTAGTTGACGCTAGATCTGATCTGTTAAAAACCATATAGTTTTTCAAATCTTTAGAATAAGGATCGATATACCAGGTTCCATCTATACCTGAAGAAGTCATCGTGTGCAAGCCAAAAATAGTCACACTAAAACGAATTCTTGCAGTCATATCGTCGACACCGATTCCGACATAGGATTGGATTTCTGGATGTCTAGCGGCCAAAACCGGATCCATAACAGACGCTTCGAAAATTCGAAAATTCTGCATTACTCCTTGAGGATTTGGAAAAGCTACGATAACATTTGACTCCGAAGCCGATGTTCTCGACGGTGCTGTTGCTAACTTTGCCTTTAATACATTTAAATCAAGGGAATACAACAAAAATGCTCTCGGGTGAGAATCACGGGCTAACAAAGCTCCGGTAACTTGATCAGTGCTGATTTTTTTCCAAACAGAATTCTGAGCGAACGAACTCCCGAAGGCAATAACAGCAACTATAAAAAATAATGCTTTTTTCATAACGATTTATTGAATGAATTAATAGAATCCCAAATATACAATTTTTATAAAAAAACTATCCATTTCCGGAAGGTTTTTATTACTGACAACATGCTTATTGAACACTGATTTTTTTGATCGTTTTCTTTTCACCATCTGAAACGCTAATTAAATATATCCC
>JBBRXW010000125.1:0-6383 GCA_038238295.1 Flavobacteriales bacterium
AATCAAAGACAATCCGACGGGTAAAACGCCTAAAGTTCCTAAGGGTAAAATGGCGAATACAATTCCAATTATTGCAAATAAAAAGGCTAAAACGATCAATGTTTTTCTCATGTTATAATCCTGTTGCTTTAGTTAATGTAAGTTGCCCTGTTCCTACCGGAATGCTGAATTTAATCAATGCCGGAACTCTTGACGCATCTGCCGTCAGCCAAATCAGGTTTTTATCGGTTCCTCTCAGTTTGTTAGTTTGGGCGCCGATCGAAATTTTGTAGCAGGTTTTTGTACCTAAATTCCCAGCAGTAACCGTTTCTTTTCCCATATATTTCGCAGAAACTTTCATCTCTTTTTCGTCAAAAACAACGGTAAAAGATTGGGTCTGCCCCGGTTGCATTTTACTAAAATCAATGGTACGCAACTGGTATAAGGTTGTCACGACATCGTTAGTGTTGCTGCCTACATGAAAAGTATTCTTGACTTCTGGCATATTTTTTTTATTCACCGTACTTTCAATAGTACCATTCTTAAAGATGTATTTTTCCTTTTTGGTGTAGGTGCCTTCAAAGATATCGCGTTTGTATAGGCTTGGTTTCAAAGTCGCTGGGTTGACATACGATTCATAGAGGTCGCGAATTTTAAAAAAACTATCCCATTTGCTAAAAGTTGTAGTTTGACAGCTTAGGTGCAGCAAGGTAGTTTTTGAAGTTTTCACCGTTTCGGTTTCCATGACAACTTGCGCCAGTTGTGTCATCAGGCCACTCATATTGTACGAAGCGGCATAGACTAATTTTTCGCCCGGTTTCACTGCTTTATTTCCTTGGGCAGCGGCACTGATGGTCAGTAAGACAGCGAGCATAAAAAATAATTTTCTCATCGTTTTTTCGGTTTTAAAATGCAAATGTACTATTTTTTTGTTACGAGCTGTTTACTTTCGTCAGTTCGCTTTTTAGGAGCTCAAATCCGGCTATCCGCTCTATCTTTTTTTCGTGCCTCAAAAAAGGATGCCGCTTTTATCCGGGCTAAAAAAGTTACAATTTCATTTTTATATTCAATGGATAACTGATAATTTTGCCGCTTAGTATCAACACCGAAAAAAAAATGGAAAAGAAGATCACCGCCGCCGCTGCACTTTTAGGAATGATTGCCATCATCTTTGGAGCATTTGGGGCACATGCATTAAAGAATGCTTTAACTCCCGATCATCTGAGCGCATTCGAAACCGGTGTGAAATACCAAATGTACCACGCGTTGTTTTTATTGTTTGTAGGGATGTCGACCGGCATTTCTGAAAAGGCAAAAAAAAGTATATTTTATTTGACTACCATTGGAATTTTCTTTTTCTCTGGGTCTATTTATTTGCTGTCAACTACCGAATTAACTGGAATCAACTTCAAAGCGATCGGAATAATCACACCAGTTGGAGGATTGTTACTTATCGTCGCTTGGTTTTGGCTTTTCATCGATTTTAACAAGAGAAAATGATAATATTTCAAGTTTTTTAATCGGTCTTCCAATATAATTTTTACTTTTGCCCTTTAAATACTATTCAACCCAAACTCATTTCTATGGATAATTACGCTCAAGTTACGAAATCGATTTCGTTAGAAAAGTACGGAATTAAAAATGCAGCAGAAGTTATTTATAATCCTTCTTTCGAGGTACTTTTTGAAGAAGAATTAAAGCCAGGTTTGCAAGGTTTCGAAAAAGGACAATTAACCGAATTAGGAGCAGTAAACGTAATGACCGGTGATTTTACCGGCCGTTCCCCAAAAGACAAATACATCGTTAAGGACAGCATCACCGAAAATACAATTTGGTGGAATTCGGAGAAAGCAGTCAATGATAACAAACCCATTTCACAAAACACTTGGAACGCTTTAAAGGAAACCACTGTTAATCAACTTTCCGGCAAAAGATTATTTGTCATCGATGCTTTTTGTGGCGCCAACGAAAACACGCGACTCAAAGTGCGTTTTATTATGGAAGTAGCTTGGCAGGCTCATTTCGTAAAGAATATGTTCATTCGCCCGACCGAAGAAGAAATAGAAAATTTTGGTGAACCGGATTTCATTGTCATGAATGGTTCAAAAACCAGTTTCAAGGATTATGCAGCGCACGGTTTGAATTCAGAAGTGTATATCGCTTTCAACCTTACCGAAAAAATACAACTGATTGGTGGAACTTGGTACGGTGGTGAAATGAAAAAAGGATTGTTCTCGATGATGAATTATTACCTGCCATTACAGGGAATTGCATCAATGCACTGTTCGGCAAACAAAGGAAAATCTGGCGATGTAGCCGTTTTCTTCGGCTTATCAGGAACAGGAAAAACGACTTTATCTACCGATCCAAAACGGGAATTAATTGGAGACGATGAGCACGGTTGGGACAACGATGGTGTTTTTAATTTTGAAGGCGGCTGTTATGCGAAAACTATCGATTTGAGCAAAGAAAACGAACCAGATATCTTCGATGCGATCAAAAAAGATGCTTTGTTGGAAAATGTCACAGTTGATGCCAATGGTAAAATTGATTTTAAAGATGGTTCGGTGACGCAAAACACAAGAGTTTCCTATCCTATAAATCACATTCATAATATTGTCAAACCGGTTTCAAAAGCAGGACATGCGAACAAAGTTATTTTCCTAACGGCGGATGCTTTTGGCGTGATGCCGCCCGTTTCTAAACTGACGCCAGAGCAAACCAAATACTATTTCCTTTCGGGCTTCACCGCTAAATTAGCAGGAACAGAAAGAGGTGTAACAGAACCAACACCAACATTTTCTGCTTGTTTTGGGAAAGCATTCTTATCGTTGCATCCCACAAAATATGGGGAAGAACTGGTCAAGAAAATGGAACAACATAAAGCCACCGCTTATATGGTGAACACGGGTTGGAACGGAACAGGAAAACGAATTTCGATTAAAGATACGCGAGCGATTATCGATGCAATTTTAGATGGCTCGATTGAAAAAGCAGAAACCAAAATGATTCCAACATTCAATTTTGAAGTGCCGACAGCATTACACGATGTGAATCCGGCGATATTAGATCCAAGAGATACTTATGGCGATGCTTCCGAATGGAATACTAAAGCGACAGACTTGGCAGCAAGGTTTATAAAGAATTTTGAACAATATACTGATAATACGGAAGGCCTAAATTTAGTTAAAGCTGGTCCACTGCTATAGTAAATTGCAAATCAATGGATTAAAAAGGTCAATTTTTGAAGAAATCGAAACGGTTTATTCAGAAATTGACTTTTTTTTATCTAAAGAATGTTCAGAGAGAAAACGTTTTCTTATTTCAGATTACGAATTTACTTCCTTAAAAAATAAGAATCTAATTCTTTTTCTATCGACTTTCTGTCATATCCTTAAATCGTATTTTATGTTATGGTTTGTTGCGATGAATTTATTTACTTTGTCCCATAATTCTAAAAATGAAACAGTTATGTCAGTAAAGAAACAATTTATAAAAGCAAAACCAGTTTGCAAAGTAACTTTTACAGTTGAAGCAAAAGAAGCAAATACAGCAGCAGTGGTTGGAGATTTTAACAACTGGAATCCAAAAGATGGGGAATTGAGCAAATTGAAAAACGGAACTTTCAAAGGAGTATTTGATGTTAACAAAGATGCTACTTATGAGTTCAAATACGTAATTGATGGTGCTTTCGTAAATGAAACAGAAGCGGATTCTTACGTATGGAATGATTTCGCAGGTGCTGAAAACAGTGTATTAGCAGTGTAATTAAAACGCTACTCAAAAACAAAAAATCGCTCTTGTAGCGATTTTTTTGTTTTTATAACGTACTCAAAAAACTCAGGTCGCTTTCTCTTTCCAACTCTTCCGGTGTATGGTTTTTTCTAAAAAGCCGCGCCGACAACGTTCCTTTGAGCGTGATTTTTTCTCCGTTCACTTCAAGCCAGCTGCCTTCCCGTAATCCTAAAACGGGCGTCGAGTGATACGCGTGAAATTCCTTAATTCTCGTTTCCCGCGTTTCTCCCATATGTTTCGATTGCAGATCGGCATCTAGGTAATGGGGGTTCAGATTAAAAGGAATCAATCCTAGCGTCTGGAAACTTGGCGGATAAACAATCGGCATGTCGTTCGTAGTCTGCATCGTCAAACCAGTAATATTGCTGCCGGCGCTGGTACCAAGATACGGCGTTCCTTTTTGGAGCGTGTCAGCCAGAACAGCCATTATTTTATTTTTATACAATTCAGCAACTAAGACAAATGTGTTTCCACCACCAGTAAAAATAGCTTCTGCTGTTTCGATCGCTTCTGTAGGGTTTTCAAATTCGTGAATGCCTTTCACTGCCATTCCAATAGTAGCAAAAACTTCCCGAACCTTGGCGGTATAGTCGTTATGGGTGATTCCGCCTGGTCTGGCGTAGGGAATAAACAACAAGTGTTTGCAATCTTTAAAATGCAACGACAGTTCAGGCAATAGGTACTCCAAATAACCACCGCCATGCAATGTCGAAGTACTCGCAATAATAAGATTCTTCATAATGTAAAAATGTAATTCGAGGTAAAGATAAAAAACCTGCACCAGCAATCCGGCATTACATTTTTTTTAAATTAACATAGAATTACCAACCCATTAGCAATTTATTGGCAAAACTTTCTGATATTTTTACCCTACATTTTTTTTAAATTTTGATGAATAAAGTGGTCATTCTTTTTCTGTTTTTAATTGTTGCGCCCAATATTATTGTTGCGCAGGAAAAAATCAGAAAGAATATCAAAGGAAAAGTGACTGCGGCAACCAATGATTTGAAAGGCATTTATATCATCAATCTTCAATCGAAAGAACAAACGCAAACCGCAAAAGATGGTTATTTTTCAATTTCAGGCACAGTTGGAGATACGGTAATGGTTTCTTCGGTACAATTCAAAGCCCAGAAGATGGTGCTTACCGAAGAGGCGCTTTGCAATGACCTCATATTTGTCAAACTGGAGGTGATGATCAACCAGCTGCAGGAAGTGAAAGTCTTTCAATATCCAAACATCAATGCGGTGGCTTTAGGAATTATTTCAAAAGATCAAAATAAATATACCCCCGCCGAAAGAAGATTGAAAACGGCAAGCAGCTTAGACGCCAAAGTCGGATTGGATACTTCATTAATGCTCGACCCGCTATGGAATATGCTTTCCGGACGTACGGCTATGCTCCAGAAAGAATTGATTGTTGAAAGAAAGGAATTGCTGCTGCAGAAAATCGAATCGCTTTTCGAGAAGGAATATTTTAGGTCTAACTTAAAAATTCCGGCAGAATATATCAAAGGTTTCCAGTATTTTATTATCGAAAACAGTAGATTTGTCGCGACTTTAAATGCTAAAAACACAACATTAGCTACTTTTATCATGGGAGAATTGGCCGGCAAATATCTAGAAATCATCGCAAGTGAAAATAAATAACACCATTCTTTTTCTGCTTTTATTGCTTTCAGGTTTTCTGCAGGCGCAATCGGATGAACAGCTTTTAATAGGCAAAGTATTTGTCGACTCCATAAAAGTGGAAGGCGTAAATATTAAAAATGACCGAACCGAAAAAACCGCAGTGACGAACGAATTAGGAATTTTCAGCATAAAGGTTAAAGTAGGGGATGCGCTCGTTTTTTCTGCAGTAAATTTAGAAATCAAACGCAAAGTCATTCAGGAAGAAGATTTACAGCAGGGGCAATTGATGATAAAAATGAGTGTTCGCATGAATCCATTAGATGAAGTAATCGTTAATGACAATGATGGAATCTCCGCAGAAAGCCTGCATATTATTCCAGCCAACCAGAAAAAGTATACAGCCGCAGAACGCAAATTATATACTGCTAGATCCGGTGTCCTCGATCCGTTATTGAATAAGATTTCAGGAAGGACCAAAATGCTTAAAAAAGAAGTACAGGTAGAACGGAACGAAAAATTACTGCGGCAGCTCGACGGCTGGTTTGAAGAGAATTATTATACCGATGTGTTGCTAATCCCAAAAGAATATATCAAAGGCTTCCAGTATTTCCTAATTGAAGACAGTGAATTTGCCAGAGCACTAAGGGCCAAAAATAAAACACTGACTCTTTTTTTTGTTAAACGACTTGGGTTAGATTACAGAAACCTGTTGGATGAAGAAACTCCACCAAAAACGGATTAACAATTAATTATTATTTTTAAAAGAATGTACTTCTCCTAAACTTTGTAACTTTGCTTCAAAACTTATCATTATGTTTGGAATTGGTGGAGGGGAATTAATTTTTATCCTGTTTATATCCTTAATGCTTTTCGGTTCAGACAAGATTCCGGAAATAGCGCGCACGCTGGGGAAAATAATGGCACAGCTAAAAAATGCCACAAACGACATTAAAAGTGAAATCCAAAAAGGAGCGGAG
>JBBRXW010000126.1:0-6307 GCA_038238295.1 Flavobacteriales bacterium
CGTAATGTAATTATTGGGAAATCATTCGGTGGACCCAATGTTACCAAAGATGGGGTTACCGTAGCGAAAGAAATTGAATTGCAGGATCCTCTTGAAAATATGGGCGCGCAAATGGTGAAAGAAGTTGCTTCCAAAACCAATGACTTGGCCGGAGACGGAACAACAACCGCCACCGTATTAGCGCAAGCTATCGTGAAGGAAGGATTGAAAAACGTAGCAGCCGGAGCCAATCCAATGGACTTAAAAAGAGGCATCGACAAAGCTGTAGAAGCGATCGTTGCTGATCTTGCCAAACAAGCTAAAGTAGTGGGAAGTGATTCTGAAAAAATCAAGCAGATTGCTTCTATTTCTGCGAACAATGACGAAGTAATCGGTGATTTGATTGCTACTGCTTTCGCTAAAGTGGGAAAAGAAGGTGTCATCACTGTTGAAGAGGCAAAAGGAACTGAAACGTATGTTGATGTTGTGGAAGGAATGCAATTCGACCGCGGGTATCTATCGCCATATTTCGTTACGAATCCCGAGAAAATGGAAGCAGAACTGGAAAATCCATATATTCTTTTATACGATAAAAAAGTGTCTTCATTAAAAGAATTGTTACCTGTTTTAGAACCGGTAGCACAATCCGGAAAACCATTATTGATCATCGCTGAAGATGTAGATGGGGAAGCCTTATCGACCTTAGTCGTCAACAAATTACGCGGTGCTTTAAAAATTGCAGCCGTGAAAGCGCCAGGTTTTGGTGACCGAAGAAAAGCAATGTTAGAAGATATTGCGATCTTAACTGGTGGAACCGTAATTTCAGAAGAAAGAGGCTATACATTAGAGAATACTACTATCGAAATGTTAGGAACTGCTAAGCGCGTCACTATCGATAAAGACAATACGACTGTTGTAAGTGGTGCCGGCGAAGCGGATATGATTAAGAATCGTGTCAACCAAATCAAAGGACAAATGGAAGCAACAACTTCTGACTACGACAAAGAAAAATTACAAGAGCGTTTGGCAAAATTAGCCGGAGGTGTTGCCGTTTTGTATGTTGGTGCGGCTTCCGAAGTAGAAATGAAAGAGAAAAAAGACCGTGTAGATGATGCCTTACACGCAACCCGTGCAGCCGTTGAAGAAGGTATCGTTGCCGGCGGTGGTGTTGCGTTATTGAGAGCTAAGAATGTCTTGGCCAATGTAAAAGCAGACAATGCCGATGAAGCTACTGGAATTCAAATCATATCGCGAGCTGTAGAATCACCGTTGCGAACTATTGTTGAAAATGCTGGTTTAGAAGGTTCAGTGGTGGTTGCTAAAGTGGCCGAAGGAAAAGGCGATTATGGTTATAACGCAAAAACCGATGAATACGTAGACATGCTCAAAGCTGGAATCATCGACCCTAAAAAAGTAACTCGTGTTGCTTTGGAGAACGCAGCTTCTGTGGCCGGAATGATCCTGACAACCGAATGTGCTTTGGTGGAAATCAAAGAGGAAAATGCTGGCGGTGGAATGCCGATGGGCGGCGGAATGCCTGGAATGATGTAGTGCTGAAATACAATAAATAAAAATCCGAAGCTTTCACTTCGGATTTTTATTTATTTTAATCTGTTGGTCTTGCCGGCCTTTTCTTCAATATTTTCAGTAATACCGGAAAGGTTGATACCACAATAATTCCTATTACAATCCATTCGATGTGTTCTTTCAAATCGATGCCGAATTTCTTCTGAAACATCCCGTAAAGATAATGTCCAGAAAAAATCAAGACAAACGACCATAGAAAGGAACTCAGGATATTGAAGAACATGAATTTCTTTTTATCCATCGATACTATTCCCGCGACAATCGGCGCAAATGTTCTGAAAATAGGCAGAAACCTTGCAAAGACAATCGCTTTACCACCGTATTTTTCAAAGAAGTCTTTCGACTGCAACAAGTATTTTTTCTTAAACCAAAAACTGTCTTCTTTTCTGAATAAATAATACCCGCTTTTGGCACCGAACCAGTACCCGACCATATTTCCGAGTACTCCCGCCAAAGCAATCAATACAGATAACAACGTCACATTGAGTAAATCACTGGGCAAGTATAAAAAATTCTGGATCAAATCACGGCTATAAATCCCAGCTAGAAAAAGCAAACTATCGCCCGGAAGAAAGAAACCTGCAAACAAACCGGTTTCGGCAAAAACGATAAACAAAACAATATACAAACCCAACTGAATTCCTCCAATTTCTAAAGTAATATAAAATTCAGGATTTAATAATTGGGTCCAGTCGAAAGAATTCATAAGGCGTCGTATCGTTAGTTTTTCTGTCTGTGAAAGTAAGAATAATTTACCTTAACCGCAATGCATTGTCTTATTTTAAAGATATATTAACGGTTCATTCCTTTCTGTCATACTTGCAGCAACTGTGCAAATGATCGTAGGTTTCTTGTGTCGATTTTACATCATCAGTATCATGTCCGACATTCGCGATTGCTTTTTTGATATCGGGAAGCGACGTTTTTTCTTCATTTACAATTAAGGCCAACTGATGAGTTTCGACATCCCAGACCGCCGACTTGACACCAATCACACTATAAGCAGCCTTTTCGATGCGCTTTTTGCATTGCTCACAATTGCCATTCACTTCAATTGAATATTTAGCATTCTTGCTTTTTTTAGCTCCGTTCAGTCCGGTTGTATCTCGAGCATCCTGTGCCTGTGCGGAGAGTCCAACGAAAGTCAACATCAAAATCATTAGTATATTTTTCATTATATTTAATTTTTAGATTTATTTAATTTTAAAACGCAGCCCGGCATAATACGTTTGTCCGAATACCGGAGCATAAACAATCGAAGCATCGAACGTAGGTCCAAACGGATTATCATTTCCTAAAATTGCTTTCTCCTGCTGATAATTGCCAATATTTTCGCCACCGGCATACATTTCAAAAGTAGACGAAAAAGTTCGGGTAATCTGCACATTCATCACAGAAAATGAAGGAGAAAATGACGGAAGTCGATCTTCAACAGGGTTGCTGCTGGTATTCGGCAAGGCCTGTTGCCCCAACCAATTGAAAGTGTAATCAAATTTCCATTGCTTTCCTTTTTTAATAATATGTGTAGCAAATTCGAGGTTTATAAAAAAACGATGCTTCGCTTGCAATGGCCTTTGATGCGCTCCCGAATGATAGTCCGTTTGGATATCGTAATATTTATATGCCGTTCTTAAATTGAGGTGTTTTCTCAATTCGATATTGAAATCGAGTTGCAGGCTATTGGCAAATGATTTCCCTTTTAGGTTGTAGAACAATACTTGCTGTGGACTCTGATACAAATCGACCACCGCCTGATTCTGAAAGTCGGTGCGGTAGAAATCGATTCCAGCGTCGGCACTTTTTCCAAAAAGCAAAAACTTTTGGCTGAAACTCAAACCGTAATTCCATGCGATTTCCGGATCCAATCCATAGATTTTTCCATTGGAATCAAGAATATCAAAACTCCTTGAACTTGCAAATAGCTGTTGGTTCTCTGCAAAAATATTCGCTGACCGTTTTCCCCTTCCGGCTGAAAAACGCAGCACTCCTTTTTCCCATGGATTGTAACGCACGTGCAAACGGGGCGTAATAAAAGCCCCAAAACGGTTATGATAGTCTGCCCTTCCGCCTAAAATGATGCTGAAATTATCGGTGTTGTCAAAGGTATATTCAAAGAAAGCACCGACAGAATTATCAATCCTGCTGTAATCATTGACAGTGACAAATTCCTGGTATTTATCATATGTAAAATTCAATCCCGCTGCGAATTTATTTTTAGTATTGTTGATAATTGAATTGAAAATCAGGTTCGAATAATAGCTGCTTTGACGAATGTTATACAAGTTCAATCCAAAATACGAATGCTGGTTGTGGCTGCTGAACGCATTCTGAAAACCGATACTCTGAAACGGCATATCCTTAAAAACATAGCCGAGTTTCGTCGCCACATCATACCGTTCGGTATTGATTTCCGATCCCCAGTAATTGGTGGTACCCTTATCGCGAAGTGGATAAAAATTGACTTCCCCGGTTTGTTTCTCATCCTTCATATATTTTAGACTGATAAACGAAACCCAACCCGTTTCTGCACACGCATACTGCCAGCGATTGATCAGATTAATTTGATGTGACAACGGATTATCTAAGAATCCATCATTATTCCTGTCGTTTTTAGAAACGTTGGCATTGCCATGAAGGTAAAGGCTTGTCGCCCAATCATCCGAAATTTTCTTGTTGAAATGGGTATTCAGTTCCAACCGAGAATCGGTCGAACCATACACATTCAAGAAAAATGGAATGTCGCGCAAAGGCTTAATCAGTTCGGTATTAATCTGTCCTGAAATGCTTTCATACCCGTTGACCACCGAACCGGCACCTTTGGTAATTTGGATGCTTTCAACCCAGCTTCCCGGAGTAAATGACAATCCATACGCCTGTGAGGCACCACGGACCGATGGGATATTTTCCTCGGTAATCATCAGATATGGACTGGTCAATCCGAGCATTTTGATTTGTTTAGTGCCGGTCAGCGCATCCGAAAAATTCACATCGATGGAGGGATTTGTTTCAAAACTTTCGGCGAGGTTGCAACACGCCGCCTTGAGCAATTCTTTGCTGCCCATTACTGTTGTATTGCCGGTAATGCTAAAAGATTTGGAGATACTTTTCCGATTGGCTTCAACTTTTACCGCTTTTAAAGTATCTTGGGCAAACACCGGAAAAGCAGCAAATCCCAACGCTACAAGGAGTACTATTTGTTTTTGCATGATTCAAATTTAATGTTTAAAAAAAGAGTGCATGGCACAATGCCACACGATTTCAAACATTAAAACCGGTCGTAGAAAAGGTATTGGGAATACAATTTGAAAAGTGGCGGGGCATTCGAATCACAATAGTATTGCGTGATTGCTTTGCTTTGAATTGGGAAATCGGTTGTAAAAACTGCCGGATTCCATTTATTAAAAATATAAAATACAACGCCATTAAATGAAAATGATTTGGTAATCGCCTGCTCGGATTTCATTTGAATGTGTACCACTCTATCCTTACAGCAGTGTGATTTTTGTTCAACAGCACCGCAGCAATCTTGCTCAGAAGAAATCAAAGTGTTTAAAGAAACGGAAGCAATTTTATTATCGCAATAATGCACATTGAACGCGTAGCCCAAATTTGAAACCAATAAGGAAAAGATGAGGAACAGGCTGATGTGCTTTCTCCATTGCATGCCGTAAATGTACATCTTTCAATAGTTGGAGTCGCTAAAGAAATGTTATTTTTTAGTACTCTGCCGCTGATAAAAAAAAGCGGGCAGCATGATAATAAGAAATAGCGGCTGAATCAAAAAGCGCCGTATATAGAACAACACAAAATTATTATGCTGGTCAGAGAAAGTCACGATTATAAAGAACGCAACAATAAGAATGGTAAAAAGAATCGCGTATAAAACAGCCGCGAATTGCGTTAAAATCCGGTCGCGAAGCAGCAGGTAAATAATGACCAGAGAAAGCAGCGTATTGAGTAAATACCGGAAACCCATGGAAAGAAACAAATGCAATTCATCGAATTTCGGGAAAGGCTTATTCAGATAATCACTCTTAAAATACGCTCCAAAAGGATCGTAAAAAAGCGGTTCTTCAAAGGCGCGCACCGCTACCAATAAGAGCACTAACCCAATAACGAGCAGCACATTTATTTTATGACGCAGTAATTTTTTTAGCATATCCTGAAAAATTATTTACCCAAATGATCCACAATCCGAAAACCACACCATAGATGAACAACGGAAAAACAACGCCATGCAATAACGGTTCCTGCTCCGGATGATAATACAAAGCTATCGATAACAACGCAATGCGCAACACATTCAGCAGATGAATCAGCACGCTTCCCAAGAGGATGAAGCCTAAGGTCTGCTTCCATTTGCCGGAAAATGCTACTACAAAAGCGACAAAAAGAATGATAACGCTGAGCGCATTGCAGCCTTCAACAACTCGAGCAACATAGACCTGATTTAAAAATAATTTAATCGATGCCTGATTTTCGTGTTGCATTAGTGAGCACTGATAGCCCAACAACTGCAAAAAAGCCTGTACCTGATGCGCCACCGATTGCGTAAAACCATCCACGATAAAAACGATGGCGTTGTCAAACCGGCTCAAATACCACTGATACAGCATCGTCAGTCCGGCATAGACGGCGAAAAACTTCAAAAGGAAAAGAAAAAAGGGGCGGTATTGCCGAAAGTATTTTTTCAACGAAAAATTTTTAACAAATTTATAGAATTTAAAATCACCGCATTGAA
>JBBRXW010000127.1:0-6286 GCA_038238295.1 Flavobacteriales bacterium
ACAGAGGTCTTATTACCTTTTCGAGAGGGGGTATAGTCACTGGTTTTATGATGATTCTAGTATTGATTATTGTGTCCTATTTCTTTTTGAATAGGGAAAAAACAAAAAGAATGACCTATATGCTTTTTGTTATAACCATTGCCTTTTTTGCAGCCTGGTCGTATTCTTCGACCCAGACAAATGGATTGATAGAGAAAAGGTATTCTAACCAGGATGCCGCCGGAAGGATTAAACAAGATCAGCTTTCCGGGCGGGGCGAATTGGCTACAGACGAATACGAAACGTTTTTGAAAAACCCGATATTTGGCGTTGGTGTGGGTCGTAATATGGAGAAGCGATTAGAAAGAACCGGAGAACTTATCGTGTCCCATAATGAAATTACAAGAATGATTGCCGAACACGGTTCATTGGGAATATTGGGATTATTAATTCTCTTCATGACCCCGTTACTACTTTATATCGACAATAAATACAATATCTATTTATTATGCTTCCTAACGTTCTGGCTACTGACAATCAATCATGCCGCCATGCGTCTTGCCGCTCCTGCATTTCTGTACTCGCTGTCGCTTTTAAAAGTGGAACCCAATGAAGTGTAATCTTTTATACATAGGGAACAAACTTTCGAAGCATGGAATGACAGTGACTTCTATAGAAATATTAGGGATGCTTCTCAACAAAGAGGGCTACAATCTATTTTATGCCTCTTCCAAAAGAAATCGATTTCTGAGATTATCGGAGATGTTGTTTCAAACCATTAAATACAGAAAACAAATTGATTATGTCCTAATCGATACCTATAGTACTAAAAATTTTTGGTATGCTGTTTTGGTAAGTCAATTGTGCAGGGTTTTACACTTAAAATACATTCCAAAATTAGATGGAGGTGATTTACCAAGACGAATTACAAAAAGCCCTCGATGGAGCAAAATGGTTTTCAAGAATGCGTATAAAAATGTGGCGCCTTCTCCCTACTTATTGGAAGCTTTCAAGGACAGGGGTTATGCCGAAATACTATTTATTCCCAATAGCATCGAACTTCAAAATTATCCGTATACTGTTCGTGAAACTCTGCAACCCAAATTACTTTGGGTACGTTCGTTTTCGAAGATTTATAATCCGGGAATGGCAATTGAAGTACTGTCTCAACTGAAAAAAGTATTTCCCGACTCCGAACTTTGCATGGTCGGTCCCGATAAAGACGGAACATTACGCAAGATTAAGGAAATGGCGCAACAACGAGATTTGGGGGTTAGTTTTCCCGGAAAATTATCAAAAGCAGAATGGATTGTGCTTTCAAAAAACTATGATATCTTTATCAATACGACCCATTATGATAATACACCGGTCAGTGTGATTGAAGCGATTGCTCTAGGGTTGCCGATTATCTCCACCAATGTTGGTGGAATTTCGTATCTACTCGAAAATAATAAAACCGCATTATTGGTCGATGATAATGACGTGAGTGGGATGGTTCATGCCATCAATACGTTGATGACAGACAAGCAGTTAAAAGACGAACTAATAAAGAACGCACATCTTCTTGTGCAGGACTTTGATTGGCAAAAAGTAAAAAATAGATGGGATGACGTTTTAAAATAGCAAAAGCATCTTTGTTTTTTTACTACATTGCACCGCTAAAATAAACCCCTAACTATTAAATGGTTATCAATAGAAAAATACATTTTGAAATTTCAGAACGCAAGATTCTTCTGCGGATTTTTGATGTCCTTTCCGTTTTATTGGCGTTGTATTTAGTCGGGATTATTTTTAAATTCAATTATTTCAATATTTCAACGACCAACTATTACTGGACCATTGTTCTTGGGATTTATATCACTACAATCGGTACCGTTTTCGAGATGTACAATCTTCAGGTTGCAAGCAACGAATTTCAGGTCATCAAAAGTATTGTATTGACTTCTTCGTCGACGGTTTTGATTTATCTACTAACACCCATATATACGCCGCTCCTGCCCACCAATCGGATGCAGATTGTTTTCTTTTATGTGGCGATTTTAATTTCATTATTGTTATGGCGCTTATTTTATGTGAAGTTTTTAGCGTCGAGTCGTTTCGAAAAAAAGGTCATCCTGATTTGCGATAAAGATCAGGCGGAAGAGCTCATTTCGGGTTTGCAGAATGTCGACCCGCACTACAAAGTGATGGGCTATATCAATTCCGATAGCAACCAGATCAGCAATCCGAAACGAAAAAAAGATTTTGTAAAAAATATCGACATCAACCAGCTCGAACGTTTCGTTATCGATAACTCCGTATCGGAAGTGGTGATCGCTTCGCAAAAGACGGATGGAATTACCGTCAATCTCTACAACCAACTCATTCATTTATTGGAGCAAGGATATATCATCCGCGAATACACACAGGTGTATGAAAATATTACCCAACGCATTCCCGTGCAATATGTAGCGCGAGATTTCTATCGCTATTTCCCATTCAGCCGAAGCAACCAGAATCAATTATACCTTTTGATTGTACGTCTTTTAGAAGTCTTGATTTCACTTATCGGCCTTACTGTTGGAGGAGCGTTATTGCCATTAATTCTACTTGGAAATCTACTAGGCAATCACGGGCGCCTATTTTACACTCAGGATCGTATCGGAAGAAACGGACTTCCTTTCAAGATTATAAAACTACGAACGATGGTAAAGAATGCCGAATCGAATGGTGCTGTCTTTACTACAATCAACGACTCGCGGATAACGTCATTCGGTAAGTTTTTAAGAAAATCCAGGATTGATGAATTTCCACAGTTTATCAATATCCTAAAAGGAGATATGGCAGTGATTGGACCAAGACCCGAACGCCCTATTTTTGTTGAAGAAATTGCTGAAGTCATGCCTTTCTATGAAACGCGTCACGTAGTGAAACCCGGATTGACTGGCTGGGCGCAGGTGAATTATTCGTATGGGGAAACCATCGATGACAGTCTTATTAAACTGCAGTATGATTTGTATTATATCAAACACCGAAGTATCTTCCTGGATATTAATATTGTCCTCAAAACCTTCAGTACGGTTTTGTTCTACAGGGGACAATAGTTAATAAATCGCTTTGCGTTTCTTTATCAGAATGAATGCCGACAATAGGCATAAAAAGAAAACAGCGATATAAGCGATAAAATCCCCGCAAAGCACATAAAAAGTCATCGTTGTATTCAGATGCACTTTTCCTGCTAGTGCTATTTTCTCTCCATATTTAGTTCTTGAAACGACATCACCTTTTTGGTTGATGAATGCCGATATTCCGGTGTTGGCGCTCCTTGCGACATCTCTTCGGGTTTCAATGGCACGCAATGAAGCAAACGTCAGGTGCTGTTTGTGTCCCTGCGTTTCATTCCACCAGGCATCGTTGGTGATAATAGCTAAAAAATCAGCTTTGTTCTTCACATAGCCTGTCACGTATTCTCCATAAACCGATTCGTAGCAAATAATCGGTGCGACTTTAGTGCCATCGTTGGCTTCGAATACCGTACGTTCTTTTTGTGTCGTTTTGGTCGATATAGTGCCGCCCAAATCGAGCATGACATTCCCTAAAAGGGGCTCTAAAATACTTTTGTAAGGCAGGTTTTCGATACCGACCACCAACTTCGATTTATAATATTTCTGGAAACCAGGCTTTTGATTGATGAACAACGCCGCATTATAAAAATCAACCCAAACACCATCGCGGTAAAAGTTGGAAGATGGCGAAATGTCATTTTTATTCAAAATGAAGTGATACGTATCGATTCCCCATAAAAGCTGTGCTTTAGGATGTTTCTGTATATAATTCATCATCAGGGACCGACTAGGTGAATTGTAAAACGCATCGAAAGGAACGCTCTCAGCCAAAACGGTTTCTGGCGCAATGATGAACTCCGTATTGGGAGTTATCACTGCATCTGCTTGGTTTAAAAGCCCTTTGGTAATTATGAAATTTGGCGTGTCATATTTCTCGGTATACGGATCGACATTCGGCTGCAGCAGCACTACTTCTTTTGTCGGGCCTTTAATTTCGTAGGTTTCATAAATCCATAAAGAGATGATGATTGGAATGGCAATATACAAAGCCATTCGGGCAGTAAACGAACGTAAAGTAAGAGTTCCTTTTTTCCAACCTGAAACCAGTAAGAAACCGAATACGTTTGTGGTTAATATCCATAGTGAACCGCCAAAAGTTCCGGTATATTCATACCATTGAATCCATTTCGGATAATCGGCAAACACATTTCCTAAATTGAGCCACGGCCAGGAGAAATCCCAAATCAAATGGAACTTTTCAAAGCTGATCCACAGGCAGATGAAAAACAATAGGCTTACTTTCGGGGCCACTCTTTTGGCAACAACATGATAGAGGACAAATAATACTGTCATCAGCAGCGCATTGACCAAAACGGCGAAAAACATCCCGAATCCTGACGCGAAATACAGCCACCAGGTTGTAAGGGCATTCCACGTAACAAAAGTAAGATAGGCGTAAACGGCCATATTAAATTTGACTTTACGTCCGGATTCTCGAAGCAATTGCTCGGCATAGAAAAGCGGAATAAAAGCAAAGAAAATTAATAATGGAAATCCATAGGTCGGCCAGCTCAACGCCAAAAGTAATCCGGAAAGTAGCGCGAGAAAAAAAGGCTTTTGTAGTAGTTGCATCCTGTTATCTGAAAATTCCTAAATCTACTTTCAGTGAAAAAATATTCGAATATAAAGCAGCGCTTTGGTTGCCCAAATCAGTCAACGCATAATCGATCTGTATGCCTTTATATTTGAATCCCAATCCAACATTCGGCTGGAAAGATAATTTTGTCGTGTCATCTAACTGCGTTTGATTTTGGAAATTTCCAAAACCGGTGCGAAGAAAAACCAAATCGGTATAACCGAATTCAAATCCCAATCCTGGAGCAATGCTGACAAAATCGGTAGCGATAATGTCATTGGTTCTGGCAAATTCCATGTTGAGGTTCAATGCCGCTAAAATCGTATAATCGTAACGGTATTCGAATTTTCGGGACAATCCGATTTGCGCTTTCGGCAATGTAATTTCGGTGCTTTCCGGTAAGTCCTGATTTTGCCCGGCTACCGAACCCTGAATTTTGGCATATTCCGCTTCATCGATATTCCATATGTTATACGTAGTGGTGATATCGCGGAGCATGATCCCGAGTTTCCAGTTGTTGCGTTCGAATTTGAAGCCGACATCAACACCAAATCCCCATGAATTGGCAAACTTTCCGATGATACGGCGTATCACTTTCGCATTAACACCATACTGCAATCCGTCGAGAGGTAGTTTTCGGGCGTATGAAAATGTAAAGCCGTAATCTGCCGTAGAGAATTTGCTGACCCGATTGTAATCGATATTGCCTTGGTTGTCGATTAATTCGGTTGTGTTTAAGATATCATCAACACCGAAGCGAATTAATGAAATTCCCCAAGCACTTCGATCATCGATAGGTTTGGCGTAAGCGGCGTAATCATATTGTGCAATGTTGGCGAAATAACTAGCGTGCATCAAAGCGACCTGTCCGTCGGTTAATCCGAGTAAACCAGCGGGATTCCAATAAACGGAATTCACATCTTCGCTTGAAGCGGTAACAGCATTCGACATCCCTAAAGCTGCAGCGTCCACCCCAATATTCATAAATTCATTCGAATATTTACGGGTCGTTTGGCTATAACCAATGCAACTGATTAGGAATAAGGAAAGTAAAAGTGTTCTCTTCAAAGCAAATGGGTTTTCAAACCGGAGTCTGTTTTTTTTTTCAAAAATATACATTTTTATTGAGCTTCGCTGCGGCATCCTGAAATTAAGATTCCGCGATTGACAAATCTCTACTAAAAAACGTACTTGTCTTTAACTTATTGTACTAAATTTGCTTTTCAAAATTTTTCACAATGCAGATCAAAAAGCACATTCCCAATCTCATCACATTATTGAATTTATTTTGCGGCTGCGCAGCGATTATTTTCGTTAGCAATAAAGACTTTACGATGGCTTTTTATTTGGTATGCCTCGGTATTTTTTTAGATTTTTTTGATGGATTTTTCGCCAGGCTTTTTAAAGTTTCGAGTCCATTGGGATTGCAACTCGATTCGCTGGCAGATATGGTAACCAGTGGTGTTGTTCCAGGTTATGTGATGTTTAGCTTGTTGGTCGCTTCTGATTTAGGAGCTGATAGTATCTATTCGTTCCTCGGTTTTATTGTAACGTTGGGTGCATGCGATCGTTTGGCGAATTTCAATATCGATGAAAGACAGACCGATTCCTTTATCGGATTGCCGAC
>JBBRXW010000128.1:0-6269 GCA_038238295.1 Flavobacteriales bacterium
GGTTCTGAGGTGTCGGCACTTTTAGGTCGTATGCCATCTGCGGTAGGATACCAACCAACTTTAGCAACAGAAATGGGTGCGATGCAAGAGCGTATCACATCAACCAATAAAGGATCTATTACATCAGTACAAGCAGTTTACGTTCCTGCGGATGACTTAACAGATCCGGCACCGGCAACAACATTTGCCCACTTAGATGCAACAACAGTATTATCTCGTAAGATTGCGGAACTTGGAATCTATCCAGCGGTAGATCCACTCGATTCTACTTCTAGAATCTTGACGCCTCAAATCTTAGGAGCCGAGCACTATGGTTGCGCACAAAGAGTAAAAGAAATTCTTCAGAAATACAAACAATTGCAAGATATCATCGCAATTTTAGGGATGGAAGAGTTATCGGAAGAAGATAAGCTTTCGGTATCAAGAGCACGACGTGTACAACGTTTCTTGTCTCAGCCCTTCCACGTAGCGGAGCAGTTTACAGGGATTCCTGGAGTTTTGGTAGACATCAAAGACACCATCAAAGGATTCAACATGATTATCGATGGCGAACTAGATCATCTTCCTGAAGCAGCTTTCAATTTGAAAGGAACTATCGAAGACGTAGTAGAAGCTGGACAAAAAATGTTAGCCGAAGCTTAATTCAATTATCAATTATGTTATTAGAAATAGTATCACCCGAATCAAAATTATTCCACGGCGAAGTCAATTCGATAACGCTTCCGGGCGCAGCAGGTAGTTTCCAGTTGCTCAACCACCACGCGGCCATCGTTTCGACACTCAAAGAAGGAGTTATTAAGATTGACGCACCAGGTTTCGTATTCAACAAAGAAGTAGCGGACAAGTTCAAAAAAGTAAACGAACACCTCTACACCCTCAAAATAGAATCCGGAACGATCGAAATGAAAGACAACAGAGTCATCATTTTAGTCGACTAATAAATACCAAAATAAAAAGAAAAGCCAGACCTAGTGTTTGGCTTTTTTGTTTAGGAGCTATTCCCGCTATTCGCCTATATCTTTGTTCGTGCCTCACAAAGGATGCCGGCTGCTATCGGGGCTAGTGCGGTCCGAAATGAGATTATTTGTCTGCTACGAATTCAAGTATGTCGCCCGGCTGGCATTCCAAAATCGAACAGATCATCTCCAACGTAGAGAACCGCACCGCCTTGGCTTTACCTGTTTTTAATATTGAAAGATTAGCCGTAGTAATCCCAATGCGCTCGGCGAGTTCATTCGACCGCATCTTGCGCTTGGCAAGCATCACATCTAGATTTAAAACAATAGGCATGGTTAAATGGTGAGTTCATTCTCCTCTTTCATGGTTTTGGCTTCATTAAAAATGTAGCTCAAAATAATAAAGAACAAAGAAATAATTATAGAAAAAACCATCGATTCCGGCTGGATCGTACTTAGCGTTAAATGAATAGTGGCATCGTTTAGAGCACCATAAATATAGGCAGGAAGCCTTATTAAAACAGACGAACCCAACATCGAAAAACCAATAGACTTCAAGGTTTTCACGGACAAATCACTAAAGAATTGTCTTCGGATAAAAAAATCCACCAGCTTTTTCAACTGATAAATGGCATAAATAAATAAACCGTAACCAATAGCAACAAATGACGCAACAACCACTAAGCCAACAGTAATATGATCCATTTTCTGACCAAGAACTGTGACGTTCATTTTTGTTAAGTTATTGGTCGCAATCCCATATAGGAAACCCAGAAGTGAAACCGTCATGACAACAATCGAAAATACGATAACAACATTGAGTATCGTTTTAAGCTGGTAAATTTTTTTCATTTTGTTATGTTTTAAGTTCCATCAAATATATAAAAATTATTGATAAACAATAATAAATATATAAAAAACAATAATTTAATTTTTTAAATACCTAAAAGTTTATTTCCCAAAAAGGCTAACTTTGTTTTTATGAAGTTTCCTAAAAACCTTTCCGCCAAACTAGATACCCGAAAACAAAACAACGCGCTACGGCATTTGCCAACACAAACTGAGCGCATCGATTTTGCTTCCAACGACTACATTGGGTTTTCCAAATCGGAAACAATATTTCACCAAACCCACCAATTCCTGATCGATAATGATTGCCTCCAAAATGGGGCAACAGGTTCTCGTTTACTTTCAGGAAATCACAGTTTATATTCGCTGGCAGAAAAATACATCGCCGAATTTCATCAAGCAGAAACGGCACTGATTTTTAATTCCGGTTACGATGCGAATGTCGGATTCTTTAGCGCTGTTCCGCAAAAAGGAGATTTTATTTTATACGACGAATTGTGCCATGCTTCTATTCGCGATGGCATTCAACTATCCAATGCCAAATCCTACAAATTCCAGCACAACGATTACGAAGATTTAGAGCGGCTGCTCCAACGCTATCAAATCGAAGCAAGCGAAATCTACATCGCCACAGAATCCGTCTTCTCGATGGATGGCGACACTTCCGACATCGAGCAACTTGTTCAATTGTCTGAAAAATACCGCAGCCACCTAGTGGTCGATGAAGCCCATGCATTAGGTGTTTTTGGAGAAAAAGGAGAAGGCCTGACACAAGCTTTCCACGATAAAATTTTTGCTCGAATCTTGACCTTCGGAAAAGGATTGGGCTGTCACGGGGCGGCGGTTTTAGGAAGCGAAAATTTGAAAAGCTACCTCGTCAATTTTGCGCGGAGTTTTATTTATACTACTGCGTTATCACCGCATGCGGTTGCGACTATTTTAATCGGTTACCAACAATTAGAAAGGAAATCCGACACGATTCAAAAACTGCGGGAGAATATTATTTTCTTCAACCAGCAAAAGCAATTGCTTGGAATGAAACCGCTGTTTGTCCGCAGCAAATCGTCCATACAATGCGCCATCATTCCCGGTAATGAAAAAGTAAAAAACATCGCACTCCAATTGCAACACGTCGGCTTCGATGTCAAAGCCATTCTATCGCCGACGGTACCAGAAGGGCAGGAACGATTGCGGCTCTGCCTGCATAGCTACAATTCAGAAAAGGAAATCGCTGCTCTTTTAGAACAACTTCACAACCTTATTTTTAAAAATTAAAAGTAAAATCCCTGCGTGCTTTGCGTCTACTTTGCGACCTTTGCGGTAAGAAAAATTCAACATGAAATTATTCATCACCGGAATCGGAACCGACATCGGCAAGACTATCGCTGCGGCTATTATTACCGAATCACTACAGGCAGATTACTGGAAACCGATTCAGGCTGGCGACCTCGACAATTCCGACAGCCATAAAATCAAAGCCTATTTGTCTAACTCCAAAACCAAAATTCACCCGAATAGTTATGCATTGCAAACTGCCGCAAGTCCACATTATGCTGCCAATTTAGAGAATACAATTATCGATATCAAAAAAATAAATGAACCCGAAACCCAAAACCACCTCGTCATCGAAGGCGCTGGTGGTATTTTAGTTCCTTTAAATGATACGCAAACCATTGCCGACATAATCCAAAAAGACTATAAAGTCATTGTCGTTTCCCAGCACTATTTAGGAAGCATCAACCACACGTTGTTGACGATGGAAGCGTTACAACATCGAAAAATAACGATTGCTGGAATCATTTTTAATGGCATTGAAAACGCGGCAACCGAATCCATCATCCTCAATAAAACCGGAGTCAAAATGCTTGGGCGTATCGAACCGGAACCTTATTTCGATGAAAATGTAATCGCTTATTATGCCGATTTGTTCCGCGAAAACTTAGAAAGTCTATAAAATGAATCTATCCGAAAAAGACCAATTATACCACTGGCATCCGTATACGCAGCACAAAACCACGGGACTTTTACCGGCAATCGTTAAGGGCGATGGCGCCTTGTTGTGGGATGAAACCGGCAAAGAATACATCGATGCGATTGCCTCTTGGTGGGTCAATCCCTACGGGCACAGCAACCGAGTTATTGCCGATGCCATCTACAAACAACTGACTACTCTCGAGCACGTTTTGTTCGGCGGCTTTACCAACCAACCCGCAGTCGAACTGTCAGAACAACTGTTGCAAATCCTGCCTTCCAACCAAAAGAAAATCTTTTTTTCCGACAATGGATCGACGGCGGTAGAAATCGCACTCAAAGCGGCATTACAATATTTCTACAACAATGGCGAAAAGCGCACAACCATCATTGCTTTCGAAGATGCCTTTCACGGGGACACTTTCGGTGCGATGGCAGCAAGTGGAATTTCTTTTTTCACACAAGCCTTTCAAGGGGCACTAATCGATGTGGTCCGGATTCCAACACCGACCTCAGGCAATGAAAACCAATCGATAGCCGCGCTCCAAAAAGCACTGCAAACCCACCAATGCGCGGCCTTTATTTTTGAACCGCTGGTGCAGGGTGCCGCCGGAATGGTGATGTATGCGCCGGAAATCCTTGATCAACTGATAACCGTTTGCAAAGAAAATCACGTTTTCACGATTGCCGATGAAGTAATGACTGGCTTCGGTAAAACCGGAAAGACCTTCGCCTGCGATTATCTTCAAACGCAGCCCGATATGATGTGCCTTTCAAAAGCCCTGACGGGCGGAACAATTCCGTTAGCGATCACAACATTCACACAGGAAATATTCAACGGGTTTTATGACGATGACACCAACAAAGCGCTCTTCCACGGCCATACCTTTACGGCGAATCCTACGGGTTGCGCGGCCGCATTGGCAGGATTAAAATTATTGCAGTCAACGGAAATGCAGAACAATATGCAGCGCATCCATCAAAGCCATGTAAGTTTTCAAGAAAGAATAAAATCACATTCTAAAGTCAAAACCACTCGCGTACTTGGGGTCATTTTCGCGCTAGAAATCACGACCGAAAATCAGGAGAGTTATTACGGCACCTTGCGGACGAAACTCTACAATTTCTTCATTGAAAATGGCATTATCCTACGTCCGGTCGGAAGCATTGTCTACATTTTACCACCGTATGTCATCACCAAAAGCCAGCTCGAAAAAATATATCTGACGGTTGAAAATGCTTTAAATTGGGTGTGATTTTCAGAAGCTTTTTCCCGCTATCCGTTGCAATCTTTTTTGCTTTGTCATTTGGAGGCGCAGACGAGAGACATTTTCATCAAGCAAAAAAGGATTTCCACTGCTATCGGGGCTAGGGCAATCCGTTTCCAAAACCGAGAATATTATTTCAAACGGTTGCGCTCGTTGCGAAAACTTTGCGACCTTTGCCTTTAAAACAGAAACCTTGTCTTCAATTATATCCATTACCGCGATGGCATCACTTTCTCCGTTAGGAAATGATGCCGACACCATTTGGGAGAACTATAGAAACAAAGCACATTGCTTCACCGCCAAAGCATTCGGAGCCCAAACGGCGCTAGTGGCGCTATTAGATGCCGATTCAAAAACCCTTATCGAAACCCTAAAGAAGTCGGATACGAAATACAAATCACTAGACGACTCGGTGTTGTTTGCGATGGCCGCGTCTCGAAAAGCAATAGCTCAGGCTGGCTGGAAAAAAGATTCCGTCTTTGGAATTAATATTGGTTCTTCTCGTGGCGCCACGGCCTTATTCGAAAAGCACCACCTTGATTTTTTAGAAAATAAAAGAGCACATACATTAGCTTCACCAACGACCACTTTGGGAAATATTTCATCTTGGGTGGCGCACGATCTGCAAAGTTCGGGTCCAGAAATCTCGCATTCGATTACGTGTTCGACGGCATTACATGCTTTGTTAAATGGCGTTGCGTGGCTGCGTTCGGGAATGGCAGATAAATTCTTAGTGGGAGGAAGCGAAGCACCATTAACAGATTTTACGGTAGCCCAAATGCAGGCGATGAAAATTTATGCCAAAGAAAATCTTGATTATCCTTGCCGAGCTTTTGATCTGGAAAAGAAACACAACACAATGATTCTTGGGGAAGCTGCCGCAGTCGCCTGTCTCGAAATGGGAAAAAAGAAAAATGCTCTGGCGTATATAGAAGGAATCGGATATGCTACGGAACTTTTGGAGCACAACACGTCGATTTCGGCGGAGGCGACTTGCTTTCAGAAATCGATGGCAATGGCATTGGAAAATACCGGCAGATCTGAAGTTGATGTGATTGTCATGCATGCTCCGGGAACCATAAAAGGCGATCAAGGCGAATACAGAGCCATTCAAAAAGTATTTGGCGATGCCTTACCACAACTGACAACCAACAAATGGAAAATAGGCCATACACTTGGTGCATCCGGAATGCTGAGTATAGAGTTAGCATTGATGATGCTACAA
>JBBRXW010000129.1:0-6254 GCA_038238295.1 Flavobacteriales bacterium
AGGTGCATTTTCATATGACCTTCCTGAATTCCGGTCGTGGTCAGCGAGCGCAAAGCAGCAAAATTTTGGGCCAATCCGGCAACAGCGACTATCTGCATCAGCTCTTTCGCTGAAGGTCTTCCGAGCATTTCTAGCGCAAATTTAACCAACGGGTGCAAGGATGTTAGTCCACCAACCGTTCCCAAAGCCAACGGAATCTCCAACCAAAAGGTAAAAATACCACTTTCTATTTTAGCGTGCGAGAGGCTGCTGTATTTGCCATTTCTTGAGGCATAGGCGTGCACTCCGGCTTCAACGGCGCGAAAATCATTTCCGCTAGCCAGCACGACTGCATCGATTCCGTTCATAATGCCTTTGTTGTGTGTGACCGCTCGGAACGGCTCCACTTCCGCAATCTGAATCGCCCGAAGGAATTTTTCTGCAAAATCTTGTGGATTTTCTATTTTTTTATCGGTGAGATCTTCCACTTTACAAGAAACTTCGGCGCGGACTGTACAATTTGGGACGTAATTCGATAAAATACTCATGACAACCTCGAGGTTTTTTTCCTTTTAAGAAAATTCCGCAAAATACAATGCTTCTTGTTTGAATGTTTTTGCGATTTGCTCGAGACACGAATTGATGAAATTGGCGCCCATCGAATCTATGGTATTGAAAGTGGCGTGAAGCTGAAAATAATGCGGCAAGTCATTAGTTTTGTTGCGCAATTGAATATCGAGGATGCCACCGCCGCGTTGCTTCATGTTTTTCGTGATGCTTTCGGTGGTCGAAAAGAATTTAGGCTTAACAACCGCAAAGAAGGTTTCTAGTTTCGCGACATCGCCGGTATAGATGAAATGCACCTGTCCGATTTTTTCGGTATTGATGACGGTAGCCTTGAATCCGCCTCGGGTTGACCAGAATTTAGCCGATTTGGAAGCGGCAGCCACCACCGAACTTTCTTCTATCGCCATTGGAATCGTATACGGTTTTCCGTTGATGATGAAATTTGGTGCGACACCCAAAGGCATATAAAAATTGGTGATCGTGTTTTCGATGAATTCATCGTGCAACTTCTGCAGGTTTTCGTCGGTATTCCAATAATTTTCCAATAGTGAAATGGCTTGCTGTGGATTCGAAAAATATTCGTTGGCAATCCAGTTGATTTTTTCGGCTTTGGAGAGTTTTGAAAATCCGGAGACGGTATTCATATTGAAATGTTTTTACAAAGATAACTTTTCAGCAAATAATACAACAGGATTTTTAAAGTTTCCATGCTGGTTTTCAATGGTTGAAATTTTATCAACAGCGGCCAATTTTTAACATCAAGATTTTTCTTTTGACAAGCTTAAAATGTAACTTTCAAAACAAAGCCATGAACGAACAAAGTCAATATATTAAGGGAAGAGGCGCACAAAAGAATGTGCACAACCGTTTTTTTGCGGAGTCTCAGGAGCTGCTGGATGACTTCCTAAATTATTGCGCTCTAGAAGGAGATTCCGCCGATGACAACAAAACATCTTTCCTCGAAGTCTTCCCGAAAACGATTGTCAATAAAGTCGAAAGTCCGGATGTTGGCATGGGCTATTCGATGAATATTTATCAGGGCTGTGAACATGGATGCATTTATTGTTACGCCAGAAATAGCCATGAATATTGGGGTTACAGTGCCGGATTAGACTTTGAACGTAAAATTCTTGTCAAAAAAAGTGCACCGTTACTGCTCGAAGAAAAGCTCAAAAGCAAAAACTGGAAAGCACACACGATTGTCATGTCGGGCAATACGGATTGTTACCAGCCTGCGGAACGGAAGTTTCAATTGACGCGAAAATGTTTGGAGCTTTTTCTTCAATACAAACATCCTGTGGCGATCATTACGAAGAATTCTTTGATTCTTCGGGACCTTGATATCCTTAAAGAATTGGCTAAAGACAACTTGATAGGCGTGAATATTTCGATCACCTCGCTTTCTGAAAAGACGAGAATGCTTTTGGAGCCACGGACTGCTTCGATTCAAAAAAGATTGGATACCGTTCGGATGCTTTCAGAAAATGGAATTCCCGTCAATGTGATGCTGGCACCAATCATTCCGGGAATCAACAGCCATGAAATTCTGCCGTTGGCAAAGGCGGTTTCCGATGCCGGAGCCTTATCGATTGCCTATACCGTAGTGCGTCTCAATGGCGCAATAGCGGAAATTTTTGCCGACTGGATTCATAAAGCGATGCCAGATCGCGCGGAGAAAGTACTGCATCAGATTGCTGAATGTCACGGCGGAACACTCAACGACAGCCGATGGGGCGAACGGATGCGGGGCGAAGGGGAGTTCGCGCAAATGATTCGGGCACAAGTCATTTTAGCTCGGCGTAAGTATTTTGCTGGTAAAGCATTTCCAAAACTGAACCACGACCTTTACGAACAATACAAGGGTGGACAGCTGCAATTGTTTTTCTGATTTTTCCCCAAACCGTAACAAACCACAATTGGTGCGACTAACAGAACTGTTATGGGAGAAACTGCATTTAACAGATAAAAGTGTCGTTATATCCAAAATTTTCACTAAAATTGACAGTTTTTATCTTATGAAAAAAATTATGAATTCAAACAGACTTGCCGTATTGCTTTTATGGGTGTGCTTTTCAGTAGCAGCACAGCAAAAAATCACGGTGGAAGAGATTTACTCGGGAGCCTATCGTGCCAAAGGAATGGACGAATTGCAATCGATGAAAAACACCAACCAGTACACGGTGCTGAATTTCGATAAAGCATCGCGAAGCATGCAGATTGACGTATATGATTTCGCAACATTAAAAAAAGTAGCCACTTTAATCGATTCAAAAGATAAAAAAGAACTGGCGGATGGCATCGACAGTTATGCGTTTAGTAGTGATGAAAAGATGCTTTTGATTGCCAATAATTCGAATCAGATTTTCCGGCATTCCTTTACCGCTGATTATTATTTATACGATACGACCAATAAAAGCATTACGAAGTTATTCGATCAGGTGCAGGAGCCGACCTTTTCTCCCGATGGGAAAAAGATCGCCTACGCGAAGCAGAATAATCTCTATGTGTATGATTTGGCTTCTAAAAAATCGACTCAGATTACCACAGATGGAAAGAAAAACGCCATCATCAATGGGATTACAGACTGGGTATATGAAGAAGAATTTGCTTTCGTAAGAGCATTCGATTGGAGTGCCGATAGCAAAAAGATAGCGTATATACGATTTGACGAAAGCGATGTACCGGAGTTCTCGATGTCACTATTCCATACAGATTTGTATCCTCAAATTGAAACCTTCAAATATCCAAAGGCTGGCGAAAAAAATTCTACGGTTTCACTGCATGTATATGATGTCAATACTGCTTCTGCTAAAAAAATTACCCTCGGAAACTACAATGATTTCTATATCGCAAGAATGCAATGGACAAAAGATGCCAATGTATTAAGTGCGCAGGTTTTGAACCGCCATCAGGACAATCTCGATTTGTTGTTTATCGATGGCAATTCAGGAACTGCTAAAGTGGTGATGAACGAAAAAGACAAGGCGTATGTTGATGTGACAGATAATCTAACCTTCCTCAAAGACAACAGTTTTATCTGGACGAGCGAGAAGGATGGATTCAACCACATTTATTTGTATGACAAAACCGGGAAACTCAAAAATCAAATTACTAAAGGGAACTGGGAAGTCACAGCTTATTATGGGTTGGATGAAAAGACGAATGCTGTTTTTTACCAATCGGTTGAAAACGGGTCAATCAATCGCGATGTATACAGAATAGGTATTGATGGTAAAAACAAAGTGCGTTTGTCTTCTCAGACCGGAACGAATGCGGCAACTTTGAGTCCAAATTTTCAATATTTTATCAATACATTTTCCAGTGCAACTCAGCCCACAGCCTATACTTTGAACGATGCTAAAACCGGCAAACAAATTCAGGTGATTGAAAACAATCAGGCATTGGCAGACAAACTTAAAGGGTACAACCTTCAGCCAAAAGAGTTCTTCGTTTTAAAAACGGCAAAAGGCAACGAATTAAATGCTTGGATTTTAAAGCCAGCAGCCTTCGATGCTTCTAAAAAATATCCTGTTCTTATGTACCAATATTCGGGACCGGGTTCGCAGCAAGTCAATAACGAATGGAATAATTCAGATGATTATTGGTTTCAAATGCTCGCTCAGCAAGGTTATATCGTAGCTTGTGTTGATGGAAGAGGAACGGGTTTTAAAGGGGCAGCCTTCAAAAAAATGACGCAATTGCAACTTGGGAAATATGAAGTAGAAGACCAGATTGAGGCGGCGAAAGTCATCGGTAATTACCCGTATGTTGATGCTTCTAGAATTGGAATCTGGGGCTGGTCTTTCGGAGGTTTTATGGCTTCGAACTGCATCATGAAAGGAGCAGATGTTTTCAAAACTGCAATAGCCGTCGCGCCGGTAACGAACTGGCGTTTTTATGACAGCATTTATACCGAAAGATACATGCAGACGCCACAGGAAAATCCGAAAGGATATGATGATAATTCGCCAATCTTTTTTGTGGATAAATTGAAAGGAAAATTTCTTTTAATACATGGGTCAGGGGATGATAATGTGCATTTGCAAAATTCCATGCAGATGATGGAAGCACTCATTCAGGCGAATAAACAATTCGATTCTCAGATTTATCCGGACAAAACGCACGGAATTTTCGGCGGGAAAACAAGAATTCAACTGTTTAATAAAATGACAAATTTCATCAAAGAAAATTTATAATTAACTCAAACTAAAACCAACCAAAATGACAGAAACTCAAGCAAAAACAGGACATCCAAAAGGACTTTGGGTATTATTTGGAACCGAGATGTGGGAGCGTTTCAATTTCTACGGAATGCGCGCCATCCTTACCTTATTCCTTGTAAATTCATTGATGATGAAAGAAGAAGATGCCTCATTAATCTATGGTGGCTTCTTAGGACTTTGTTATCTGACCCCGATGTTGGGTGGGTTTATTGCGGACCGTTTTTTTGGAAATAGAAATTGCATTTTATTAGGGGGAATCATGATGGCCATTGGTCAGTTTTTATTATTCACTAGCGCGAGTGTTTTTGGAACCAATATTAGTTTGGCGAATACTTTAATGTGGTCGGCACTTGGAATCATCATTTTCGGTAATGGATTCTTCAAGCCAAATATATCGAGTATGGTGGGAAGTTTGTATCCTAAACAAGAGAAAAGTAAACTAGATACAGCATTTACCATTTTTTATATGGGAATCAACTTAGGAGCCTTCTTAGGACAATTGATTTGCCCAATTATCGGGGATGTAAAAGACGCGAATGGTATTCGTGACATCCATGCTTTCAAATGGGGATTCTTGGCAGCTTCTATCGCTATGTTGATTGGAACAGCCGTTTTTTATGTATTGAAAAATAAATATGTAATCACTCCGGAAGGAAGACCATTAGGAGGATTACCATCTAAAAATGAAGCAGCAGATTTTGAAGAAGGGGAGTCCCAAAAAGCAGTATTTTCTTCAAAAGCATTGGCGGTTGCTGGACTTGCATTTTTGACTTTAGGAGCAATCATTCATTTTGTTTTCGATCAAAATCTAATTTATACTTTGATTTATTCAAGCGGTTTAACATTAGCCGGACTGATTGTTTCTGATACGTCGTTGACTAAAATCGAAAGAGACCGAATCTTTGTGATTTATATTGTTGCCTTTTTTATCATTTTCTTTTGGGCAGCCTTTGAGCAAGCGGGTTCTTCTCTGACTTTTATTGCGGATAACCAAACCGACCGAAATTTTTTCGGATGGAATATGCCGCCTTCGATGGTGCAAATCTTCAACGGATTGTTTGTTGTGGCCTTTGCCGTCCCGTTTAGTATGTTGTGGGATTATTTGAGAAGTAAAGGCAGAGAGCCGATTTCACCTATGAAACAATCCATCGGATTGGCATTGATTGCTTTGAGTTATTTTATCATTGCTCACAATGTAAAAGATTTAGGAAATAGCGGGCTTTTGGCAATCAAATGGTTAATCGTTTTATATCTAATCCAGACATGTGCCGAGTTGTGTTTGTCGCCAATCGGATTGTCTTTAGTCGGTAAATTATCACCAAAACGATTCTCTTCGTTATTGTATGGAGTTTTCTTTTTATCAAACGCATCCGGATATGCATTGGCAGGAACATTGGGTTCGATTATGCCAGCGACTGGCGATAAATTTATTAAAGCTAAAGAACTCGGAATCGATTTACAAGCGGTTTTAGATAAGAAAGTAAC
>JBBRXW010000130.1:0-6250 GCA_038238295.1 Flavobacteriales bacterium
CCATATGAATCTTGGAGCCGGCCGCATCATCTACCAAGATTTAGTAAAAATTAATCTTGCTGTAGAAAACAAAACCTTCAATAAAGAAAAAGCCATTTCGGATGCTTTCGAGTATGCTAAAAAATACGATAAGGATGTGCATTTCCTTGGACTCGTTTCCAACGGCGGCGTGCATTCGCACATCAACCATTTAAAAGGTTTAATCGATGCTTCGCAGGAAGCTGGACTTAAGAAAGTATTTATCCATGCCTTTACGGATGGCCGTGATGTCGATCCAAAATCGGGCACCGGCTTTATCGGCGATATCGAAAACCACATCAAAAATACCTCAGCGAAATTGGCGACAGTGATCGGAAGGTATTATGCCATGGACCGCGACAAACGTTGGGAAAGAGTCAAATTAGCGTACGATTTGTTAGTTCAGGGCATTGGAGCGCATTCAAAAAATGCAGTCGAAAGCATCCAAGAAAACTACGCCAAAAACATTACCGACGAATTCATTCCACCAACAGTGATGGTTAATGATAAAGATGAACCCATAGCGGTCATCAAAGAAAGTGATGTCGTGATTTTTTTTAATTTCAGAACCGATCGCGGCAGACAGCTTACGGAAGTACTTTCGCAAAAAGACCATCCGGAATTCAATATGCATAAGATGAATCTATATTATGTCACGATGACCAATTATGACGATACATTCAACAACATCTACCGCATTTTCGACAAGGACAATATCACAGAAACTTTGGGTGAAATCCTGGAGAAAAACAACAAAAAGCAAATTCGTATTGCTGAAACCGAGAAATATCCGCACGTGACGTTTTTCTTTTCGGGCGGACAAGAAGCGCCTTTTGAAGGCGAGACTAGAATCTTGCGCGCGTCGCCTAAAGTCGCTACGTACGATTTGCAACCAGAAATGAGCGCTTTCGAACTGGCGGATGCTTTGGTTCCGGAACTGGACAAAGGGGAAGTCGATTTTGTCTGCCTGAACTTTGCCAATGGCGATATGGTCGGGCACACCGGTGTTTTTGAAGCCGCAATCAAAGCCTGCGAGGCCGTCGACAAATGTGTAGAAAAAGTGATTACCGCTGCTTTGAAAAACCAGTATACTACTATTGTCATTGCCGACCACGGGAATTGTGAAACGATGGTCAATCCAGACGGCAGCCCGAATACGGCGCATACGACGAATCCGGTTCCGATTATATTGGTCGATCCGGAATTGAAGGTAATACACGATGGTGTTTTGGGCGATATTGCCCCAACCATTTTAGCCTTGATGGGTATTGAACAACCGAAAGCCATGACGCGACATTCGTTGTTATAGTAACCTACTGCCCTAGCCCAGATAGAGCCGATATCCTTTGCGAAGCATGAGCAAAGATTTAGGTGAAAGCTGGATAAAGCTCCTAAAGAAAATTATAAAAAAAGTGTACTTTTGCACTTCAAAATAATGTTCATGATTATCCAGAAAACCAGAGAAGAAATCGAAATGATGCGCGAGAGTGCGCTGATTGTCTCTAAGACTTTAGGCATGATTGCCAGCGAAATCAAGCCTGGCGTTACGACGTTATACCTTGATAAACTGGCCGAAGCTTTTATCAGAGACCATGGTGCTGTGCCGAGTTTTCTGGGATTGTATGGCTTTCCCAATTCGTTGTGCATGAGTCCAAATGCGCAAGTCGTGCATGGCATTCCAAACACGACGCCGCTTGAGGAAGGCGACGTAATTTCTGTGGATTGCGGGGCGTTTAAAAATGGCTATCACGGAGATCACGCTTACTCTTTTGAGATTGGCGACGTCGCTCCGGAAATCAAAAAATTATTGCAGGTTACTAAAGAATCGTTGTATGTTGGCATTCGGGAATTCCGTTTGGGCAACCGTGTAGAAGATGTCGGCAATGCGATTCAGAAATATACCGAAGGACACGGTTATGGGGTCGTTCGAGAATTGGTGGGACATGGTTTGGGGCAGAAAATGCACGAAGATCCGGAGATGCCGAATTATGGAAAACGCGGCCGCGGGAAACTTTTTGTGGAAGGCATGGTCGTCGCAATTGAGCCGATGATTAATATGGGAACGAAAAACATCAAGCAACTCAAAGATGGCTGGACGATATTGACCGCAGACGGAAAACCAAGCGCACATTTCGAACACGATGTAGCGATTATTGACGGGAAACCGGAATTGCTTTCGACATTTGCATATGTCTATCAGGCATTAGGAATTGTGAGTGATGAGGAACAGGAGTTTCGTAGACAACCTTTAGTGCTGTAATGAAAAAACTTTTCAAGCTTATTCTGAATACTATTCCACGGCCACTACTCATTCGGTTGAGTTATGTTGCGCGCCCGATTTTAGCTTTGTTATTAAAAGGGAAAAACTTCACCGATCCGATAGACGGGAAAAGCTTTCGAATGTTTTTGCCTTATGGTTACGGAACACAGCGCAACAATGTGCTTTCTCCCAGTACACTTTCATTAGAAAGGCATCGTTTGTTGTGGTTGTATTTGCAAAACGAAACGGACTTTTTTACTGCACCAAAAAAAGTATTGCACTTCGCGCCGGAGCAAGCCTTTTACCAACGATTTAGAAATCAAAAGAATTTAGACTATACGACGACGGATTTGCTGTCGCCATTGGCCGATGTCAAAGCCGATATCTGCAACTTACCGTTTGAAGACAATACTTACGATGTCATTTTATGCAACCACGTTTTAGAGCATATTCCTGATGACAATAAAGCGATGCAGGAATTGTATCGCGTTTTAAAACCAGGCGGCATGGGGATTTTCCAGATTCCACAAGACTTGAACCGGGCTACTACTTTTACCGATGACAGCATTACCGACTCGAAAGAACGCGCTAAAATCTTTGGGCAGTATGATCACGTTCGTGTGTATGGCAGCGATTATTTTGATACGCTGAGAAGCATTGGATTTCGAGTCAATGAGGTCGATTATACTGCCAAGCTTTCCGCTGCACTGGTCGAGAAATATTGTTTGGCCAAAGGCGAAATCATTCCGGTCTGCTTTAAATAAACAGCCGCTTATTTTATTGCTGCCTTCAAATCAATATTTTATTATATTTACCCATCTGAAAATAAATCGATTATGGTGAAGTCATTTTGCACTGCTTTTTTTCTACTGCTGCTTGTTTCGTCTGCGAATGCACAGGCTGAAAAGGAAGTTCTTCCGCCTTTTAACATCAAGACCATTTCGTTTATTCAGAATGGGCAGAACAGCGTTCCGTTATTTCAACTGGGCGATTCTTTTCAACTGCATTTTGATGATCTCTTTGCTAACGAGGCCAACTACTATTACCAGATTGTGCATTGCGATTATGATTGGCAGCCATCACAGCTTTCAAAAAACGAATACATGCAGGGTTTTGATGACCAACGGATTCAGGATTATACCAATTCGTATAATACACTTCAGGTATATTCGCATTATAAGTTGCAGATTCCGAATAAGAATACGCAGTTATTAGTCAGCGGGAATTATATCCTGAAGATTTTAAATGAAGAGCGCGACGTCGTTTTCTCCCGTAAGTTTATCCTTTACGAAGAAATCGTTACCGTTGACATGCAGGTCAAAAGAGCTCGAAATGTTGGAGTAGTCAATTATAAACACAACATCGAGTTCAGTATTAAATCGAATACGATTACGTTTCAAAGTCCATTAACGAATGTCAAAGTACTACTTCTTCAAAATGGTCAGCTCAATAATGCCATCACCAACATCAAACCGATGTATACATTGGCCAACGACCTGATTTATAAATACGATTCCCAGACGCAGTTTTGGGCGGGGAATGAATTCCGTTTCTTCGAAAATAAAGACATCCGTGCTGCGGTCAACAACATCGGTAAGATCGATTCGAATGGCGGCGTATACAATGCGCATTTGTATACCGACAATGCCAGATCCGGAGTGCAGTATACTTTTGCGCCGGATTATAACGGAAACTTCATCGTTAAAAACCTCAATGTGGAGAACAACGACATCGAAGCCGATTATGCCTGGGTATTCTTCAGCGTTTCTGCTCCGGCATATTATGGAAAAAAAGATATTTATGTCAATGGAATGTTTAACAATTTCGCCTTGACGCCCGACAACAAGATGGATTACAATCCCGCCAAAGAAACCTACGAAAAAGCCATCATGATCAAACAGGGTTTTACGAATTACCAATATGTCATTGCCGACAAATCAGGAAAAATCGATTATGAAAATGCCATCGACGGCAATTTTTACCAAACCGAAGACAACTATTTTACGTTAGTATATTATAAGGAAAACAACCAGCGGTACGACCGTATAATCGGCAAGGGTGTTGCGTCTTCTACGAACATTATTAATTAGCTAAATTTAACTTTAAATTGTCTTTTAAAATCCAATTTTTTGTAAATTTGACTGCATCTTTTTAGATAATTCACAATGGTCACACAAATAACAAGAGGTATTAAGATTTCGGTTCTAACGACTTTTGAAGGCACGTACTTCAAGAATCACAAGATTCATTTTGCCTTTAGTTATGAAATTTCTATCGAAAACCACAGCAAAGATTCAGTACAACTTACCTCGCGCCATTGGGAAATTTTTGACTCGCTCAACGATATGGAAATGGTCGACGGCGAAGGAGTCATCGGCAAGAAACCGGTACTCAAACCCGGAGAAACATACACCTATAGTTCGGGCTGTTTGCTTTCCTCGCCTTTCGGCGCGATGCGCGGCTACTTCAATATGATCAATTTTACATCTACCCGAAACTTCCGCGTGATTGTACCCGCTTTCAAACTTAGTGCGCCGTTTGCGCTCAATTGATTAAAATCACTTCCCTATCTGTAATCGCATATATTTTATCTACTTCGGTTGGTTTGAGGTAATGTCGTCCTGTAAATTCCCCAAACGCAGGGAGAATGATTTGATTGGGGCTTTCAAAAAAACAGGCCAATTGCAAGGACTGCCTGCCAATATCATAGAGTTTGATTCCGGGATGTACGTGTCCGCAGAAATTAAAAAAGCCTTCCGTTTCTGTAGGATGATGCGTAAACAGGAAGTTGTCTATTTTTAAACTTTGAATAATCTGAATATCGAGCTTCGCATAATACTTTTGATCGATAATATCGTGATTGCCTTCTACCAAAAGTATTTCTACCGCAGCCGATTCCAGCCATTTGGCAAGTAAATCCCATTCTGAATTAATTTTGCTGTGAAATAAATCACCTAAGAAAATGATTTTCTCCGGTTTGAAGTAAGAAACTACTGCTTCCAGCCTTTCGATATTCGCTTCAATGGCGAGTTCTGGTATCGCAATCCCGTGTTTTCTAAAGTGTGCTATCTTGCCGACATGAACATCCGAAATAAGCAAAATCTTTTTCTCTTTCCAAAAGATTGCGCCTGAAAAATGCAGTGTAAAAATTTCGTGGTGTATCGTAGTGTTGAGTACCATTATTATTTCATATAAGTAGCGGTCATTTTTTTTATTCTTTCGGCCAAAGTCTCGTTGGTAAGTTTTGCGCGCAATCTGTCTGTGATGATTGGAAAACTAAAAGGTGTCGGTTTTTCACAGCGTTTCCATACGATTAGTTGTTCATTGATGCGTTCCAAAGCTTGTATTAATCGACCTTCTTCAAGTTGATGCTCAAACGTTTCGCGATAAGCCTGCTGCAATAAAAGATTGTCAGGTTCGTAATCCCGGAACACTTCGAAGATCAATTGGGAACCACTTTGCAGATGTCTTGTTTTAAGCTGCTTACCCGGCATTCCGGTAAAAACCAATCCTGAAATGACAGCAATATCGCGAAATTTCCGTCGGGCCATTTCCGTCGAATTCAGGCTTTTCTGCAAATCGTGGTGCAGGTATTCGGTCGAGAAAAGATTGTTGTCAAGCACTTCCTGTATGTCGACTTCAGTCTTTGATAAGAGCTCAAATCCGTAATCATTGTAAGCAAGTGAAAAAGTAATCGGCGATAGTAAACTGATGCGATACGCCAAAACGCTGGCTAAGGCTTCATGCACAAAACGCCCTTCGAAGGGATAAAAAATGGCATGAAATCCTTCACGGGTTTTAAAAGATTCGATCAAGAACTGATCGGCACCAGGCACAATACTTTCTTTGCGTTGTCTAGCAAAAATCGGCTGCAATGCTTTGAGTTCAACAGACATGTCATTCGAATTCGCTGCATATAGTTCCTGTCGCAGCAATTCACTCATTTGTGCCGAAAGTGTGATTCTTCCACCC
>JBBRXW010000131.1:0-6216 GCA_038238295.1 Flavobacteriales bacterium
CAATGCCTGACAATACCATCGGTTTTATTTTTTCCATTCGCGACTGTTTGGTTTCGTCGCGTTTTGCTTCATCAATATATTCCAAATATTCCCTTTGTTTTCCGGGTGTCAATTTTTGAAAACTACTGTTAAAATCTCCGGCTTCGTCTAATTCTTTTTGAAAAAAATCCGAAATCACCGTTTCTTTTTTTGCCGGTGCGATCCGTTTGCCTAGCTTTTCATTGGCTATTGCTTCAGCGATATACGCTAATACGGCCTTTTCATCGACTTGTTCTTTTGAGGTAAAACGCCACTGTCGCAAAGCCTTTGTAACTCCTTCTTTCGCATTGACCAATACTTTATTTTCGTCTTTCAAAAAGACACCGTTGAAAAACCAAATGGTAAAATAGTTTTTGAAACCGCCAAGTCCCACTACATTTTTCCCGTTAATCGTGTAAACCGTGCCGCCCCATTTGGTCATCGCGACCAATTCGGTTTTGGCTATAATAGATTCGAGAAGGTCAAGTTCTTCAGGCCATTGATTGACTTTATCCCAGCGTTTTTTTTCGGGTTCCATTCTTTTTTATTTCTTTGAAAAATCAGTGGTTGCGGTCAATTCGGCAATTTTGACGATGACATCGATGGCTTTTTGCATGCTTTCTACCGGCACATATTCGTACTTCCCATGGAAGTTGTGACCGCCGGCAAAAATATTCGGACAGGGCAATCCCATATACGACAAACGGCAACCATCTGTCCCGCCGCGAATTGGTTTGATAAGCGGTTTGATGGCAAGACTTTTCATAGCTTCTTCGGCCAAATCGACAATAAATTTAACGGGTTCGACCATTTCCTTCATGTTGTAATATTGGTCTTTTATTTCTGCAATGACAATATCTTCTCCAAATTGTTGGGCGAATTTCTTGTTGTATTTTTTCGTGATCTTATGAATACGTTTTTTCCGTTTGCTGAATTTCTTTGCGCTGTGGTCACGAATAATCAACTGTAAAACAGTTTCTTCGATGCTGCCACTGAGATGGTGCACATGGAAAAATCCTTGGTAATTTTTAGTTTCTTCAGGCGTTTCGTGTTTTGGCAAATCATTGATAAAATCATTGGCAATCAACATCGAATTAATCATCTTTCCTTTGGCATAACCGGGATGAACGCTTTTTCCTTTAAAGGTAATTTTAGCGCCGGCAGCATTGAAGTTTTCATACTCTAATTCACCGATTTGGCTTCCGTCCATAGTGTATGCCCATTCTGCACCGAATTTTTTTACATCGAATAAATCCGCCCCACGACCAATTTCTTCATCAGGCGTAAAGCCGACCCTGATTTTTCCGTGTTTGATTTGAGGGTTTTTGATCAGGTATTCCATAGCGGTAACAATTTCAGTCAATCCAGCTTTGTCGTCAGCGCCGAGTAATGTCAATCCGTCGGTGGTGATCAAGGTTTGCCCTTTATATTGTAATAAATCTTTGAAATAACTTGGAGACAAAACGATATTTTGTTCCTTGTTCAAAACAATATCGCCGCCATCGTAATTGCGGATGATTTGCGGGTTTACGTTTGCGCCAGTAAAATCTGGTGTCGTATCGTAATGTGAAACGAAACCGATTGTTGGCACTTCCTGATTGACATTGCTAGGTAGCGTACCCATGACATACCCGTTTTTATCGATAGTGACTTCGGTCATCCCGATGGTTTCGAGTTCTTTGACCAGCATTTTTGCCAGTACTAATTGCTTTTTGGTGCTCGGAGTTGTTTTGGAATTTGGGTCAGATTCAGTATCGATAGTGACATAACTGATAAACCGGTCGATGATATGTTGCATTTGTTTTTGGTGTTTTAAATAAAATTTTGAATGAAAACAAAGATACAAATTGAAAGTATTGCTGGTAGTACGTTTCCCCGAAGAAAATAGAAATCTCCTTATTTTTTCATAGCAATGAACACCAGATGGATTCCGATTTCGTCTTTTTTAGGATATTCTATTCGATGTAAAGCAATGATTTCGAAATCATTTTCCTGTAGAATTTCTTTGAGATAATCGGCTTGATGTAAATAAACATACATCGTGTGTTGCCCATCACTACTATTTTCATAACCGGATTTGGTGTAATCGCCTTCGATTGTGCTGAAATAGAATATGCCACCATTTTTAAGCAAAGCAGCACAATCAGCAATCAGTTTCCGGCAATCTTCCTTGGATAGATATGGCATGCAAAATCCACAGACGATTCCGTCGAATTTTTTAGTAATAGCATTAATTTCCCTGCAATCCATGATCTGACAATCAGCGTTTGGATTGTTCTGCTGCGCCAATTCGATCATACTGGGCGCCACATCGGTTGCCGTAATTTTAAAATCCGGCCGTTTTGATAACAGGTATTTGGTGATGTTTCCCGGACCGCACCCGACTTCAAAAATTTTTGCCTTTTGTTTCTCGACAGCATGACAGAAAAGATCATAGGTACTATTATACAAATCCATTGCCATGAACTTATCCTGATAGGCCGATGCTAGTTTATCCCAAGTTTGAAAGTTTGTCTTGTATTGATCCATGATTCCAGTTATGGCGTTCGCGCCACGACGATTTTGGAAAGCCCTTTGATATACCGCCGCCCGGTTTGGAAGTCGGTCGTCGTAATGGTTAACAGGCGACTGTTCATTTCCGATAATTTTTCTCCATTCATTTCAGTAACTAGATAAAGATGATCACCGGTTGAAGAATTGAAGATTTCATTCCAAGAATAGACTACTTTATAACCGTCGCTGGCAATGAATGTAAGATAAAATTCATTTAGTGCTGTAGCAGTTTCGTTTTTAAATTCGATTTCCTTTAATAACTCTTTGATTAACACACCTTTCATGGCAGTAGCATCGCTTTTCTTTTCACCCAAATGGTTCGTAATCGCTACATTCGGTATGTTTTGAGCGGTTAACTTCTCTATAGCAGCAACAGTAAAGGTTGTTTCAGTTTTAACCTGCCCGGAAACAATAAATTCGCTAGTAGCTTTGATTTCCTTCTGGCACCATAAAGGTATAGCGAAGAAAAGTAGGAGGAGTGAAAGTCTTTTTTTCATTTCTATTTATCGTTCGTTCGCTTGGGTGTTTTTGTTTTTTAATAATAACGCTTCAAATACATCGAGGTTGACAGGCTTAAAATGCAGTTCTGTTTTCGCCGGATAAGTATGCAATTTATCTTTGGGACGGTTGGGGCGCTTTTCAAATCCACCGCCACAATTCGGGCAGACATTATGCAAAACGTTGGTGACGCAATCAGCACAGAATGTGCATTCGAAAGTGCAAATCATCGCATCGGTACTTTCGTTCGGTACTTTTTTTCCGCAGTTTTCGCAGACAGGTCTTAATTCGAGCATACTGTTTTTATTTTTTTATGGTAGTGAATTTTTCGAAACCATCGTAAACTGCCAAATGCAGAATATTGCCATGGTCTTCTTTTTCAAAATAGTGAAAATCAATATGAAGGCGGCTTCTTTTTTTAAGGAGTTCCGTTAATTTCTCCGCATCACCAACCATCGTTTTTCCTTCATTTCCGACCGCGATATAAATAGAAATCGAATTTTTGAAATCGGGAAGTGCAGTCGTGAGTAAACTTTCTTTATTCCACCACAAACTTGGACTTACAATTAGGTATTTGTTGAACAGCTGCGGTTTTTTAAACAAAATTTCTGTCGCCAAAAGTCCGCCCAGTGATTGCCCGATAATCATTTTGGAAGCTGTGGTTTTATAATTTCTCTCTATAAAAGGCTGGAGTTCCATTTCGATAAAAGAGATGAATTTTTCGGAACTTCCAGTCGTTGGATAGTCTTTTTTATCCTTTTCAATCGTTGTTGGAAAAGTGAAGTCTCTTCTTCTGTCGATGTTGGCGATTCCGACAACAATAGATTTCGGCAACAGGTTAACCCATGGGAAATTCGCAAATTGTACCAACCCGGCAATATGAATAAAATCCTCATCTGCCGAACCATCGAGCAAGTAAATGACCGGATAGTGTATGGTGTCATTTTGCTGATAACCCTCGGGCAAGTAGATATTGAGAGTTCGATTTTCAGAAAGTACTTTTGACGGAATGGTTTCAATCGCGCCGATAACAAAAGGCATTTTCTCTTTCGTCTGACCAAATCCATTGGGAATGAACAGCAGCAGGAGTACTATTAAATTGAGGTATGTTTTCATATCCCGAAAATAATAAAAAGCGGCGAACGTATGGAAATTATTTTTCATTGGTTACCGCATATCCACAGTTGAATTCTATAATACTCTGAAACTATGCTGTAAGGTACTTTAATGTAATTGAATTAATTTAGTAATTCAAAATCATGGCTATGAAAAAATCGAAATTATTATTTTACCTAGACGATGACATGGATGACCTGCTTTTTTTTCAGCAAGCAGCTGAAGAATTAGGGCATCAAGTTTCGACATTTAGGAATGGCAATGAATTTCTTTATGCCCTTCGACATGGACCAGAGAAGCCGGATATTATATTTCTTGATATCCATATGCCAATTCTGAACGGGGAAGAAATCCTCAACATCATCAAGAAATCAGATGACTACAAGCATATTCCGACAGTGATGATTTCTGGTGCTTATCCTAAAAAACTCGTGAATGATTATCTGAAAATTGGCGCGAACTACCTGATGAAAAAGCCAAATCTGAATGATTTAAGGGTAGCATTAGAACATGTTCTCACAATCAACTTTCAATCCTTTCATGCTTTTAGTTGATGATTCAACGGGTAAAGTTTTTCATTTTATATATCGTTATACTAACCTCCAAACAATTGGAGGTTTTTTTATAGGAGTAGAGTAGGGTGAATAATTCGTTAGGATTTTTCGGGATATAATTTTCGAATATACTCAACGGAATTTCTGACCATTTGCGATAATATGGCCGTATCGATATCTTCGAGTTTCTGGATATAAACGCAGGCTTTGCTGGTTTTATGTTTTCCAAACTTTTGCAATAATTCCGCTCTTCCTTCGAACTGAGCCGCAAGATAAAAAACGATTGCATTAGATCTCGCAGCAAGTCCGGCTAGCGGTGCATCGCCTTCACGGCCGCTTTCATATTTGTAATGATAGCTTCCGAAACCAACGATACCGGGACCCCACATTTTAGCAGGAAGCCCGGTATATTGGGTCATCAAATTAATAATTGCGGCACAATCCCGACGCTTTTTATCATCTTTTACGCGGAGTAGATAGTCGCTTATCTTTTCATCAGTTTCGAATGTTTTGTTAGCCATAATTTGATTATGATTGCATTTAACTCCAGACCACTTCTATAAAAAAATGTTTTACATATTAATTGGAATCTGAAAGTAACGAAAAAAATTCATCGCAAACCAAAAACAATATAGTAACGTGCTTTAATTATCCGTGACAATTGCCAAGTAGCATATAGATAATTACAAAAACGACAATGGTTCCAAGGCATCCGCCTCCTAATTTTGATGCTCCGTATCCTGCGATTAGGGTTTTTAAAAAGTTGTTCATTTTGTTCTGATTTTAGTTCAACAAGGGTCGATGTTTCGAACGTAAAGTTGGGAGTATTATTTAAAAACTACTTTACAGTTTATTGAAAACAAGTTGCAGGATTCACAGTTTGATAAACCACGCTACAACGTTCTGCTTTTCATGATTTTTCATTACGTTTGTCATTCACCAATTTTAACTACTATGCAGAAAGAAAATCCCACTCAATTAATTGATTTACTTCGCAAGCTGTTAGCGGAAACGGATAAAATCAATATCGGAAAAACCTATATTGCAGTTGTCGAAGAAACCAACAGCATTCGTTTTGTTGCAACGCCGAACGCTCCTGCAGCCGAATTAATCTATAAGCATTTGATCCGTCTTTCGATTAAAGATTATATTCATTCCGGTCATTCGGAAGCCAGTATTAAAGTTATAAACGATATCATAAGTATCATCGCTGATGCGGAGATTGTCCGAGAATAAATCAGACTCGTAGCGAGCCACGGAAGCCACGCGCAGCATAATACGATTCTGCACCATTGTGGTAAATGAAGATTTGGCCGTAACGGTAATCGGCAAAAATGGCTCCACCTAGTTTCCGGATATCAGCTGGAGTTTCGATCCAGCTCGATGTTTTGGTATCGAAATTCCCGTATTGCTGTAATGCTCTATATTGGTCTTCAGTTAAAAGTGCAATACCCATCGCAGCGGCCATTTCTATCAC
>JBBRXW010000132.1:0-6202 GCA_038238295.1 Flavobacteriales bacterium
GGGTATGGCTTTAGCAAAATTAGCTGAAGAAGATCCAACATTTACAGTAAGAACAGATGAAGCTTCAGGTCAAACGATTATCTCAGGTATGGGTGAGTTACACTTAGACATCCTTGTAGATCGTATGAAACGTGAATTCAAAGTGGAAGTAAACCAAGGTGAACCTCAGGTAGAATATAAAGAAGCTTTCACTAAAAAAGCACAACATAGAGAAACATACAAAAAACAATCAGGTGGTCGTGGTAAATTCGGTGATATCGTATTTGTCCTTGAGCCAGCGGATGAAGTTGATGGTAGAGTTCCTGTTGGATTGCAGTTTGTGAATGCTGTGAAAGGTGGTAACGTTCCTAAAGAATATATTCCATCGGTAGAAAAAGGTTTCAGAGAAGCTATGAAAACTGGTCCGTTAGCGGGTTACCAAGTAGATAGTTTGAAAGTAACTTTATTGGACGGATCGTTCCACCCTGTGGATTCTGATGCACTTTCTTTTGAATTGGCAGCAAGAATGGGTTATAGAGAAGTTGCTAAAGCGGCGGGTGCTATTATCCTTGAGCCAATCATGAAAATGGAAGTGATTACACCGGAAGAAAACATGGGAGATATCGTTGGTGATATCAACCGTCGTAGAGGTCAAGTGAATGATATGGGTGACAGAGCGGGTGCGAAAACCATCAAAGCGGATGTGCCATTATCAGAAATGTTCGGATATGTTACGACATTAAGAACATTATCTTCTGGTAGAGCAACCTCTACAATGGAATTCTCTCACTACGCCGAAACGCCTGCTAACATTTCAGAAGCAGTAATCAAAAAAGCAAAAGGAACCGCTTAATTCTTAAGAAAATGAGTCAAAAAATCAGAATAAAATTGAAATCTTACGATCACATGTTGGTAGATAAATCTGCTGAAAAAATCGTAAAAACTGTAAAAAGTACAGGTGCGGTAGTAACAGGTCCAATTCCGTTGCCAACACACAAAAAACTTTTCACCGTATTGCGTTCTCCACACGTTAACAAAAAAGCGAGAGAGCAATTTGAAGTAATGTCATACAAGAGATTGATCGACATTTACTCTTCTTCTTCAAAAACGATCGACGCTCTTATGAAATTAGAGTTGCCAAGTGGTGTTGAAGTGGAAATCAAAGTGTAAGTAAAGCCTATGATTTTGGTGTAAAGTATTGGAACTTTGTTTCCGGTACTTTATACTTATGTCCAAGTGCAAACAAAAAAAGAATTTTTTTAATAATCAATAATTAATAATTATGTCTGGGTTAATTGGTAGAAAGATCGGCATGACCAGCATTTTCGACGAGAACGGGAAGAATATTCCTTGTACGGTAATCGAAGCTGGACCATGCGTTGTTACCCAAGTCAGAACCAAAGAGGTCGACGGGTACGAAGCGTTGCAACTTGGTTTCGATGACAAAAACGAGAAACATTCCACGCAAGCGGCCGTAGGTCACTTCAAAAAAGCAGGAACTGTAGCTAAGAAAAAAGTCGTTGAATTCCAATTTGATAATGATTACAAATTAGGGGAGGTTTTAACAGTAGATGTTTTTACTGAAGGCGAGTTTGTAGATGTTCAAGGTGTATCAAAAGGAAAAGGTTTCCAAGGAGTTGTTAAACGTCACGGTTTTGGTGGTGTTGGACAAGCAACCCACGGACAGCACAACCGTTTGAGAGCGCCAGGATCTGTAGGAGCTTCATCTTATCCATCTAGAGTATTCAAAGGAATGCGTATGGCTGGAAGAATGGGTGGAGATAATGTGAAAGTACAAAATCTTAGAGTTTTAAAAGTAGTGGCTGATAAGAACCTGCTTGTAATCAAGGGTTGTATCCCATGATGCAAAAACTCTTACGTAATCATTCAGAAGTAATGGAAGTAAAAGTTTTAGATAAAACCGGAAAAGAAACTGGCAGAAAAGTTCAACTTTCTGACGCAGTTTTCGCAATAGAGCCAAACAATCACGCAGTATATCTTGACGTTAAGCAATATCTTGCTAACCAAAGACAAGGAACGCACAAAGCAAAAGAAAGAGCTGAAGTCGCGGGAAGTACACGTAAGATTAAAAAGCAAAAAGGAACTGGTACTGCACGTGCAGGTAGCAAGAAAAGCCCATTGTTTAAAGGTGGAGGTACCGTTTTCGGACCACGTCCAAGAAGTTATTCATTCAAATTGAATAAAAGCTTGAAACGTTTGGCAAGAAAATCGGCCTTCTCCATCAAAGCGAAAGAAGCCAATATTATGGTGGTGGAGGATTTCGAATTTGAAACTCCAAACACTAAAAATTTCATCACAGTTTTGAAAGCTTTAGGGATAGATAATAAAAAATCTTTATTCGTGTTGGGTGATTCAAATAAAAATGTATATTTGTCCTCACGCAATTTAAAAGGGTCTAGCGTTGTAAGTAACTCAGAATTAAACACTTACGACATATTAAACGCTAATAATTTAGTATTATTAGAAAGCTCTTTAGAAGGAATTGAAGAAAATTTAAGCAAATAAATAGGAGATGAGTATCATAATTAAACCTATAGTAACTGAGAAAGTAACCAAACAAAGTGAGGTTTTAAATCAATTCGGTTTTATAGTAGACAGAAAAGCAAATAAAGTACAAATTAAGAAAGCTGTTGAAGCTGCTTATGGCGTAACGATTCTTTCTGTGAATACTATGAATGTAAGACCGGATAGAACTACAAAATACACTAAAAGTGGATTGATCAGTGGAAAGACTAACGCTTACAAAAAAGCGATTGTTCAAGTACAAGAAGGAGAAACAATAGATTTTTACAATAATATCTAAACAATAAGGCAGCATTATGTCAGTTAGAAAATTAAAACCTATTACCCCGGGCCAGCGATTTAGAGTTGTGAATAGTTTTGACGCTATTACAACTGATAAGCCGGAGCGTTCATTGATCGCACCGATAAAAAACTCAGGCGGTAGAAATAGTCAAGGAAAGATGACCATGCGTTATACGGGTGGTGGTCACAAGCAGAGATATCGTATTATCGATTTCAAAAGAACTAAGGATGGTATTCCAGCTTCAGTAAAATCAATCGAATACGATCCAAATCGTACTGCATTTATCGCTTTATTAGCTTATGCTGATGGTGAAAAAACGTATGTAATTGCTCAGAACGGTTTGCAAGTAGGTCAGAAATTAGTTTCTGGAGCCGATGCACAACCCGAAATTGGTAACACATTACCATTGAGTAAAATTCCATTAGGAACTGTAATTTCTTGTATTGAGTTGCGTCCAGGTCAAGGAGCGGTTATCGCTCGTTCTGCTGGAACATTCGCGCAATTAATGGCAAGAGATGGAAAATACGCTACAATCAAAATGCCTTCTGGTGAAACAAGATTGATCTTGTTGACGTGTTCGGCTACTATTGGAGCAGTATCAAATTCTGACCACCAATTGATCGTATCTGGTAAAGCAGGTAGAACAAGATGGTTGGGAAGAAGACCAAGAACAAGACCAGTTGCAATGAACCCTGTCGATCACCCAATGGGTGGTGGTGAAGGACGTTCTTCTGGAGGTCATCCACGTTCTAGAAAGGGTATACCTGCTAAAGGATACAGAACCCGTTCTAAACAGAACCCGAGTAACAAGTATATCGTAGAACGTAGAAAGAAATAATAAGATATGGCACGTTCATTAAAAAAAGGACCTTTCGTTCATTATAAGTTAGACAAGAAAGTTCAAGAAAACATTGAAAAAGGAAATAAAGGAGTAGTAAAGACTTGGTCTAGAGCTTCTATGATTACACCTGACTTTGTTGGACAAACTATCGCAGTTCACAACGGGCGTCAGTTCGTACCGGTTTACGTAACAGAAAACATGGTAGGTCACAAATTAGGAGAGTTTTCACCAACAAGATCTTTTAGAGGTCACGCTGGAGCAAAAAATAAAGGTAAAAAATAAGAAGCAATGGGAGTTCGTAAAAGAGAAACAGCAGATGCGAGAAAAGAGGCTAATAAGTCTATTGCTTTCGCGAAATTGAATAACTGCCCTACTTCACCTAGAAAAATGCGCTTAGTAGCGGACTTGGTAAGAGGTCAGAAAGTGGAAAGAGCTTTGAATATTTTAAGATTCAGCTCAAAAGAAGCTTCAAGAAAATTAGAGAAATTAGTATTGTCTGCGATCAACAATTGGGAGCAGAAAAATGCTGACGGAAACGTTTCAGAAGCAGGCTTATTTATTAAAACGATCACCGTAGATGGTGGAATGATGTTGAAAAGACTTCGTCCAGCTCCACAAGGTCGTGCACACAGAATCAGAAAACGTTCTAATCACGTAACAATCGTATTAGGAGATAACAATAACACACAAGCAAATTAATTAAGATGGGACAAAAGACAAATCCAATTGGAAACAGACTTGGGATCATCAGAGGTTGGGATTCTAACTGGTATGGTGGAAATGATTACGGTGACAAAATTGCCGAGGATTATAAAATCAGAAAGTACATCCACGCCCGTTTATCAAAAGCTAGTGTATCAAAAGTAATCATTGAGAGAACTTTGAAACTTGTAACCGTTACTATCACTACTGCTCGTCCTGGTATCATTATCGGGAAAGGTGGTCAAGAGGTAGACAAGTTGAAAGAAGAATTGAAAAAAATTACTGACAAAGAGGTTCAAATTAACATCTTTGAAATCAAAAGACCTGAATTGGATGCTTATCTAGTTGCGACTAGCATTGCCCGTCAGATCGAAAGCAGAATTTCTTACAGAAGAGCGATTAAAATGGCTATTGCTGCCTCTATGCGTATGAACGCTGAAGGCATCAAAGTTTTAATCTCTGGTCGTTTGAATGGAGCTGAGATGGCACGTTCAGAAGGTTTCAAAGAAGGACGTATTCCTCTATCAACTTTCAGAGCCGACATCGATTACGCATTAGCTGAAGCGCATACTACTTATGGTAGAATGGGTATCAAAGTGTGGATCATGAAAGGTGAAGTTTACGGAAAGAGAGATCTTTCTCCGCTAGTTGGAATGGACAAACAAAAGCCAGGACAAGGTGGTGGTAAAGGTGGCGATTCTCCAAGAGGAGGAGGCGACAGAAAGCCTTTCAACAAAGACAGAAAACCTGGTGCAGACCGACCTGGAGGAGACCGTAAAAGAAAGTAAATTTTTTAAAAAGTAAAGAAAAATGTTACAGCCTAAAAGAACAAAATACCGAAAGGTACAAAAAGGTAAGATGAAAGGAAATGCCGGAAGAGGCCATGAACTTTCTAATGGAATGTTTGGAATTAAATCGGTTCATGAAGATGGAATGTTTTTAACATCACGTCAAATCGAGGCTGCGCGTATTGCTGCAACTCGTTTTATGAAAAGAGAAGGTCAATTATGGATCAAAATATTCCCAGACAAACCAATCACCAAGAAACCACTAGAGGTACGTATGGGTAAAGGTAAAGGAGCCGTAGAATACTGGGCTGCTGTTGTTAAACCCGGAAGAATTATGTTTGAAGTTGGAGGAGTACCTTTGTCAGTTGCAAAAGAGGCGTTACGTCTTGCAGCTCAAAAACTTCCAGTAAAAACTAAGTTCATCGTCGCTAGAGATTTCGAAGCATAATCTATAATTATTATGAAACAATCTGAAATAAAAGATCTTTCTGCAGCAGAGTTGCAAGAAAAATTAAGCCAGACTAAGAAAACTTACGCTGACTTAAAAATGGCTCACGCTATTTCTCCAATCGAAAACCCACTTCAAATCAGAACTGTGAGAAGAGTGGTTGCGAGATTGGCTACTGAGTTAACTAAAAGAGAGCAACAATAATTCTGCTAAAATGGAAGACAAAAGAAATTTAAGAAAAGAAAGAATTGGTGTTGTTACTTCAAACAAAATGGACAAGTCTATTGTTGTTGCACAAGTAACCAGAGTAAAACACCCGTTATACGGTAAGTTCGTCTTGAAAACTAAAAAGTTTCATGCACATGACGAAGCAAATGATTGCAACATTGGTGACACGGTACGTATCTCTGAGACACGTCCATTGTCTAAAACCAAATGTTGGAGATTAGTTGAAATCTTAGAAAGAGCTAAATAATTATGGTACAACAAGAATCAAGACTAAAAGTCGCAGATAACACAGGAGCAAAAGAAGTTTTGACCATCCGTGTTTTAGGAGGAACGAAAAGACGTTATGCCTCTGTTGGAGATAAAATTGTAGTTTCAATTAAAGATGCAAC
>JBBRXW010000133.1:0-6168 GCA_038238295.1 Flavobacteriales bacterium
ATAGCCATCCATAAAGCTCTTGATGTCAAAAGCGCCGCTCATCGAAAACATGTGGCTGACATAACCCGGATGGCGGAAGGCAAAATTGGCGGCATGATACCCACCGAAACTGCATCCGGCTACGGCCACTTTACCAGAATGCGTATTATTTTTTACACGTTCGACGATTTCGTGACAAATCATTTTATCATACCAAACATGGTTCTGGATGCGGTGAAACGGATGGATATTCTTATTATAAAAACTATCCTTATCGATACTGCCCGGACAGAAAATCTGAATTAATCCTTGGTCGATATACCATTGCGCTGCACCAATCAGCCCTTGGTCTTTATTTTCGTGGTAACTTCCCATCGAAGTAGGGAATAGGATTACAGGATAGCCTGCATGCCCGAAAACCAGCATCTCAATTTCCCGGTTTAGATTGGGCGAGTACCACTTAAAGTATTCTTCTTTCATAGAGGCATTTAAATTAGTACTATCTGACTGTGTAAAGTAAAATACCAGTAAACAATTATAATGAAAATATTTATGAAACCAACATTTTATTGGGTTTTCTACAAACAATTATAAGAATGTTTGTATTAACTATTATAAATTATTAAAACATTAAAAAATTGTGCAAATAACAGGTAGTTTTAAACAAACTTTACAAATGGGAGTGCCTCCATCGAATATATTTGATTAAAAATAATATAGTACAAATGAATAAAGACTAATTAGCATTAATCATTTCGAAAAGCTGCACCTGGCTTTTCAAACGCTCGATGAGCATATTCATCATCCGTTTGTTGAGTGAGGAAGAATTCCGAATATAGGTAGCGTATTCTTCGATGGTAAACAACCCGATGACCATTCCTTTTAGAGAATTACGGAACTTGATATCCTTTTGAATAATGTTTTCGATAAACTGCATTTTTTTCTCCACAGAATAGGAATAAAAATCGTTCTTGTGTTTGCTGATGTGGTTTTTGAAAACTTCGATAAACAAATCATTTTGTAATTTCAGAATCGGCCGCAAAGTTTGGTTCTGAAACTGCTCATCGGGAGATGACATTTGATTTACTGATCCAATAGTTTCACCCCTTAATTCGACTATAAATTGGTCTCTCGTATCCATTTTTATTTGAAAGGTAAAAAAAAACCTCTGTGTTGATACAGAGGTTTTTAGTAGTTATTAAGAATCAGTTGTTAATTAGTTTTTCACTTTGAAAGTTACTCTTCTAACTAATCTTCTGGCATCTGCCGAATCGATGGCTACCGAAGAATCTTCTCCTTGTGAAACGATGTTCAGACGAGAAGGATTAATACCCGCTTTGACAAGGGTATTTTTAACCGTGTTGGCTCTTTCGTTCGATAATTTATCATTGTATTCGTTACGTCCTACTTCATCTGCATGACCAACAATATCGATTGATGTAGTCGGGTTATTACGTAAATACGTCAGCATAAAATCGATTCCTTCTGTCGAAACATTGGTTGGTTTAGTTTTGTTCGTGTCGAAATAAGTGGTTACGTATCCTTCGTTAATGAGTCGTTTGATCATGTCAGCATTCGCAGTCTCCAACGTTTCTGTAACTTTTGATTTGTCGACATACGTATTCGCCATGAATTTTTCTAACTCATCTGGAACACCATTTTTATTCATGTCGATCATTCGTCCTTTAGTATCTACAGCGACACCGGCGATAGAGTTGTTCTCAACATCAAGATAATCCGGAACCCCGTCTTTATCGCTATCGTTCATCATAGTTTCTAGGTCACCAATTCTTTTATCCAGCTCATCGATTTGTTTCAATTTGCCTTCATCTATGATTGCCCAGTCACCGTGAATATCGTCTTTACCAAACGAGTAGGTCAACCCTAGAGAGGCCATAATCATTTGTCCAGACAAGTTGTTTTTTTGATCGGAAATATGACCGTCCCAAGTATAGTGCTGTCTGAAATTAGATAGTGTACTAAAATCACCGATAATCGATATTTTTTTTGTAATTCTGAATTCCGGAGAAATTCCAAACATTACCCCACCATTGTACTCTGGTTTATTATAGTAATTGGTTCGGTCCTTAATTAAATTGCCTGGATTGTCAGGATCATCCACCAGTTCCGGTTTTAGTTTAGGAGTAGCTTGCGCTAGCTGAATACCGGCGTGAATCAAGATACTCAACCTGCGCATTTCCTGTTGAATGTTGAATAAACGGGAAGCATTGACAACACCTTGAAAACCGACTCGGTATTGTTGCATTTTAAAAGGCAAACTAGTGGTCTTTTTATTATTAGAGAAAAAATCATAGCTTACATCAGCTTTCAAACCAAATCGCGCGCTAAACATATAACGCACTCCAACACTATAGGTGTTCAAACGAATCGATCCAAAAAATTTATCGGGATTACTTGAAAAATAACCATCTTTAAAAGGTTTTGTCCCTTTGCTTTGTCCTGCTGTTACTTCGAAGGTCCATTTGTTGTAATCTTTCCGGATTCCCGAATCTTTAGCTTCCTTAATATCTTCTTTTTGAGAATAACCTAAGGTAAAGGTTAATAAAGTAAAGGATAATAATAGTAAACTTCTTTTCATAATTTTTTGAAATTATTTTAATGTAGAACAGTTTTAACACATTCTTTGCAAATATAAGAGTTTCCATTTAAATTTCAATTTTTTAAATAATAAAAGCTATTTTTACTTTAGATGTTTGAATAGCCTCTATTTTCAATAGGAAACCAATGAGAACCCCAGAAATATTTGTTGCAGTGGATGCCGTTATTTTTAAGGAAATTAAGGAGGTGGTTACCGTCTTATTAATCCAAAGAAAGAACGAACCGTATAAAGATTGCTGGGCATTGCCTGGTGGATTCGTCAATAAAAATGAGGACATCGACGTCGCTGTCAGGAGGGAACTTCGCGAGGAAACCCATATCGTTATAGCGGATTTAAAACAATTGAAAGCCTTCGGAAAACCCTTCCGGGATCCGAGAAATCACGTTATTTCAGTTGCTTATTATGGAGTTGCAGCTCCAACTGCGGTGGCAAAAGCCGCTGATGATGCCAAAGCCGTTGCCTGGTTTCCGGTAGAAACTTTGCCTGAACTGGCATTTGATCACGTCACAATTATTGACTATGCTTTAAGTAGAACGAAATTATGAGATTCCATACCAGAAAATGGGTAAAACCCGAAGACTTGAATCCAAATGGCACATTATTTGGCGGAAAATTGCTCGCATGGATTGATGAAGAGTTAGCGTTGTATTCGATTATTCAACTCGAAAACACTAGAATCGTAACCAAGCACATGTCGGAAATCAATTTCAGAAGTTCGGCGAAGCAAGGCGACATCGTTGAAATTGGCATTGATGTAGTCAAGTTTGGTCATACATCCTTAACATTAAGATGCGAAGCCAGAAACATTATGACCCGAGAAACCATCATTACAATCGATACAATTACGATGGTTAGTCTAGGAGAAGATGGCAAACCTCAGGCACATGGGAAAACTACAATTGAATTTATCAACGACCGTTTCAAAAACTGATTTATAAAACGCCGTCCTTCCCAGTAGCTAATTCAAAAATCTCTAAATCAAAATACCCAATCGAAGCGATGATATGATCGAAAATATCGGCCATAATGTACTCATAATTCTCGAATTTTTTGTCTTTTGTAAAGGTGTAAATTTCTAAAGGAATACCTTGAGCTGTGGGTTGTAATTGTCTGCACAACAGAATCATATCTTTATTCAAACTTGGATAATTTTCGAGATAGCTGGTGATGTATTTACGAAACATTCCGAAGTTGGTCAGGTTCCGGCCATTGATCGGCAATTCCTTATCAATTTTGTTCTGAATATTGAACGCATTGATTTCTTTCTGACGGGTTTCAATATACGTCCGAATCAACTGAATTTTCATCATTTCCTTTAGATCTTCCTCGGTCAGAAAACGAATACTTTTTGCTTTAATTAAAAGATGCCTTTTAATTCTTCTTCCATCGGAATTCAGCATGCCACGCCAGTTTCGAAACGAATCGGATATCATGCTATAGGTTGGAATGGTCGTTGTTGTATTATCAAAATTACGGACTTTGACGGTTGCCAAATTAATTTCGATGACATCGCCGTCAGCACCATATTTGTCGAATGTAATCCAGTCGCCTATGCGAACCATATCGTTCAGGGAAACCTGCACACTAGCTACAAATCCAAGTAAAGTGTCCCTAAAAATCAAAAGGATGATTGCGGAAATCGCTCCAAAAGTGGCAAATAACGTATTGGTTTTTATTTCAAACAACTCTGAAATAATCACGGTAATCCCAATCATCCACAAGACCAACATGATTACCTGGATATAACTGTCGATGGGTTTATCACTATATTCCGGCATGAGTTTCAGATAATCACGCAGCGCATTGAATATGGTCCTAACAATCCATAAAATCAAAAGAATGATATAAATTCCAACCAGTTTGCCGAAAACGGATTCCCAATACACAAAATTATTCAGAATTATCGGAACCGATTTATAGATGAAAAGCAGTGGAATTAAATGTGAAATGTATTTCGCCGTTTTATTCGAAATCAATAAGTCGTCAAATTTCGTCCGCGTTTTTTTCGCCACGATCGCCATCAATGTTACCAAAATAAATCGAAAAAGAATGTAGATCAAATACGCCAGCAAACTTAGAATGGCAATGTTGATCAATAGGCTGGAATAAGAAGCAACAGTATCGCCGAGTCCACATTGACGCAGTAGCGGATAGCACCAGTCATAAATGATTTCCAGGATTTTATGCATCGCGTAAATATTTTTTTTCGATATAAAAGGTGCCAAAAGGAACTATCGATGCCATACAAATGATAGCAAATTTTTTAGTTCCCCATTGTTCTTCACCTTTAAGCATATACGCCATGATGATATAGCCGATAAAAAGGAGTCCATGTACCATTCCAATTACGCGCACATATATCGGTAGGTCGTACATATATTTCATGGGCATGGCAAAGGACAGTAATAAAAGCAACGATATCCCTTCTGAAAGTGCGGTGATCTTGAACATTTTCTTCATAGAAATTTTTATAGCGATTTTGTACGCCTTGCAAAATTAAGGAAGTCCGATTGATTAATTATGGAAAAAGTATTTTTACTTTTGTTGTAATTAAAGCAATTATGAGCAAACGCGATCTGAAAAAATATTTGAATGAACTCAATAAAGACCAGCTTCAGGAACAAGTCATGACCTTATATGAAAAGTTCCCTGCGGTAAAAACGTATTTCGATTTTGTCTTCAATCCCAAAGAAGACCAATTGCTGAAGGATGCGAAGATTAAAATCCTCAATGAATATTTTCCAACCAAAAGTAAGAAAGCAAAGATGCGGCGATCGACGGCACAGAAATTTATTAAGCATTTTGTCAGTTTGGGTGTTGATCCGTTTAAGATTGCGGACCTAATGCTTTTCAATGTCGAAACGGCCCAATCGTATGCTTCGAAAAAATTCATTAAATATGAATTGTTTTTCAAAAGCATGTTGACTTCCTACGAACAGGCGATTCGTTTTATTGTGGCTAACGGAATTTTGTATGAATTTCAGAGTAGGATAGAGGCGATTAATGAAGAAGCCAACCGCCAAAATTGGTGTAATAAATTCGAATTCAATGCACAAGCGGAACGATTGGATTATTAAATTTTTATAATTTATGAATTTTACTAGTCCGATAACTCTTTTTAGGTGTACTTTTGCAAAATTCAAAAACGCAAAATGTCCCATAAAGATTTGGAAATAGAAATCGAAGAAAAGAAGGAGCTTTACGGCTATCAAAAAGGGGACATTGATGCTATTTTTGAACGGCTCGACAATGCCCCTGCGAACCATCATTTATTATATCAGTTGCCTACCGGTGGTGGAAAGACAGTCATTTTTTCCGAAATTGTCCGAAGGTATTTGTCGAAACACGATAAAAAAGTATTGGTGTTGACGCATCGTATAGAACTCTGCAAGCAAACTTCCAAAATGCTCAAAGGCTTCGATGTAAAAAATAAAATCATCAATAGCAAAGTCAAAGAACTGCCCGACCAAAACGATTATTCTTGTTTTGTTGCGATGGTAGAAACGTTGAAAAACCGTATCAATGATGAGAAGTTGCACCTCGATAATATTGGTTTAGTGATTATTGAT
>JBBRXW010000134.1:0-6120 GCA_038238295.1 Flavobacteriales bacterium
CAAGTTAGCATCTAAAGCATCCCATGGGTGCGCGTTCAATTGTTTCAATCCTAATTGGATTCTTGTTTTCTCATCATCGAAATCAAGGATAACGACATTTAATTTTTGGTCTAATTCCAATACTTCACTTGGGTGATTGATTCTGCTCCAAGATAAATCCGTAATGTGAATCAATCCGTCAACACCACCTAAGTCGATGAACACCCCATAAGAAGTGATGTTTTTCACAACACCTTCTAATACTTGTCCTTTTTGTAATTGACCGATGATTTCTTTTTTCTGTACTTCAATATCCGCTTCAATAAGCGCTTTGTGTGATACGACAACGTTTTTGAATTCGTGGTTGATTTTCACCACTTTGAATTCCATCATTTTATTTACATATACATCATAATCACGGATAGGTTTCACATCAATTTGTGAACCTGGTAAAAACGCCTCGATTCCGAAAACGTCTACGATCATACCACCTTTAGTTCTGCATTTCACGAAACCATTAACGATTTCTCCTGTTTCATTTGCAGAGATAACACGATCCCATGATTTGATTGTTCTTGCTTTTCTGTGTGATAATACCAATTGACCTGTTTTGTCCTCACGAACATCAATCAATACTTCTACTTTGTCTCCAACTTTTAGACCTGGATTGTAACGGAATTCATTCAAAGAAATAACACCTTCCGATTTCGCGTTGATGTCAACGATAGCATCACGATCCGTGATTCTAACTACAGTTCCTTCTACGACTTCTTCCTGATCGGTGTCGATGAAAGTTTTAGAAACCAATTCTTCAAATTCCTGTAAGTTTTTTTCGTCAACAGCATCAATACCTTCTTGGAAATTGTGCCAGTTAAAATTCTCTAAAAACTCCGTTTGTGATTTTAATAATTCAGACATGTTCTGATAAAAATTTGTATTCTGCTTCTCCGGGCTTCTGACGTGACAAAAAACAGAAGTTGTTTTTTATATAATTTGTTCAGCTCTACTTGGAAACCCTATCACCAAAAGAGTGCGCAAAAGTAAGGCTATTTTTTTGATTTGCAAATTTTTAGGACGAGAAATTTACGTTAAAAGATGACAGTGACAAGAGTAAATATTTGGGTGAGAAGCTATTCCTGCTATACGCTGCAAGTCCTCGCTGCGCTGCGGGCTTTCCACTGCTATCAGGGCTAAAAAACCCGTTACATCAGTGACATAACGGGTTTTTCAAAAGTTATTTTCTAGTATCTATTTCGGTACCTCATCATAATTCACCATCCAATGAATGCCAAACTTATCGGTAAACATTCCAAAATAGGCGCCCCAGAAGGTTTTATTCATAGGCATTTTTATCTGACCACCCGCGGATAGCCCATCAAAAAGGGTATCGGCTTCTTCGGCACTTGCCGCATTAATGGAAAGTGAAACATTATCACCCATCACGGTCACACCTCCAAAAGTCATCGAGGTATCGCTTCCCATCAAAATCGTTTCAGAGCTGATCGGCAAAGAAATATGCATAATTTTTTCGCCATCTTCTGGAGGCATATACGAACCATCCGTTGGCGGCATGTCTTTGAATCTTCCTATGTAAGTAAACTCACCACCAAATATTGATTTATAAAAATTAAACGCTGCTTCGCATTCACTGTTAAAAGTTAAGTATGCATTTACAGTTGCCATAGTTGTCGACTATTTAAATTAATGAACTACATTCTCGACCGCTTTCGGATCGTGCTTGTGCTTAAACATGATCGCGAAGAAAATAGCAATCACTAACGCATACGCCGCAAAGGTCAACCAGATGTTGTGCCAATCTCGGATACCATTATGGGTAAAAAATTTATCGATAATCATCCCACTCAACAACCCTCCGAAGAAAGCACCGAAACCATTCGACATCATCATAAACAAGCCCTGTGCACTCGAACGGATTTTAGAATCGGTTGTGGTTTCTACGAATAATGACCCTGATATATTAAAGAAATCGAATGCCATTCCGTAAACAATACACGACATGATAATCATCCATAGTCCATCAGCCGGATTCCCGTAGGCAAACAATCCAAAACGCAACACCCAAGCAAACATTGAGATTAGCATGACTTGTTTGATACCAAAGCGTTTTAAGAAAAATGGAATCGCTAGAATAAACAAGGTTTCCGAAATCTGTGAAATCGATAAAATAATGGTAGAATATTTTACCACAAAGGAATTGCTATACTCCGGAATAGTAGCAAATTCAGATAAATACACATCGCCATACATATTGGTCAATTGTAAAGCCGCTCCCAAAAGCATGGAGAACAAGAAGAACAAAGCCATTTTATAAGTACCAAACAATTTGAACGCATTCAAACCAAGCTTCTCGGTCAATGTGGCATCTTCAGAAATTAGTTTTTGCGGCGGACATTTAGGCAACGTAAAAGAATAAATACCCAATACGAAAGCCGCTATTGCTGAAAAATAAAACATATTTGCTGAGGCTTTGTTCCCAGACAAATTGGTAATCCACATCGCAACAATAAAACCAACGGTTCCCCAGACACGGATTGGTGGAAACACTTTGACAACATCAAATTTATTGTTTTTTAAAATCGTATAGGCAACTGAATTTGACAATGAAATCGTCGGCATATAACAAATCATTGCGGCAAAAATCACATAATAAAAAGTCGTCGGATCGTTTACTTGTGGGATATACAACAATGCTAATCCACTAAGAATATGAAGGATGCCATACAATCTTTCGGCATTCATCCATTTATCGGCAATAATACCCGTTAAGGCAGGCATGATAATTGAAGACAATCCTAAAGTTGAAAAAATAGCACCAAATTCAGCACCACTCCATTGTTTGGTGCCGAACCAATAATTGGCTACCGTAATTAACCATGCTCCCCAAACGAAGAATTGGAGAAAACTCATTATCGTCAACTTGAACTTAATACTCATACATCTTGGTTTTGGTTTTTAAATAATAGATTGTAAATCTAACATTAAAATTGACACAACCAAAAATTTACAACGTTTTAGTCACTTCAGTTACCAAGGCCAAAACCGCTTCAAATTGCTCTTCTCTATTGAGATGAGAATTATCAATCTCGATGGCATCATCGGCGATAACGAGAGGAGAATCGTCACGGTGCGTATCGATATAATCGCGTTCCTGCACATTCTTTAGCACAGCCTCATAAGGAACATCCTGCCCCTTACTTTGCAATTCTACAAAACGACGCTGGGCACGGGTTTCGGCACTTGCCGTCATAAATATTTTTAATTCGGCTTTGGGAAAAACCACGGTGCCAATATCACGACCATCCATCACGATGCCTTTGCCTTTGCCCATCTGTTTTTGTTGCTCGACCAATTTGGAACGCACCTGAGAAACTTCGGCAATTCTGCTGACAAAATTGGAAACTTCGATGGTTCTGATTTCGGTTTCGACATTGGTTTCATTCAGGTACATTTCACCAAATCCGAGTTCGGGATTAAAATGAAATTCGAGCACAATAAAAGGCAGTGCATTAATCAGGTTTTCCTTATCGAAAAAATCCGCATTAATATACCCATTTTGCATCGCGAAAAACGTAACGGCTCGATACATCGCGCCAGTATCTACATACACATAGCCCAGTTGTTTAGCTAGTTGCTTGGCTAAAGTACTTTTTCCGGTTGAAGAATATCCGTCGATGGCAATAGTGATTTTTTTCATTTTTATAAAGGCGCTGAACCGTATTTATTTTCCGCAGTTGTAAGCAAACAGGTACTCCCAGTTTCCATTTTCGTTTTTTCTATACATGCAGTAACCCGAGTAACAATGGTCTTTGCTATAATATTTTTTTTTGATAACGACATGTTTGCGATCGACCGAGAATAATGGAATCGAGTAATAATAGCGATTGACTTCCGTTTCATTTTCATTTCTAGCCAGAATGGAATGTTTGAATTTCGTTTGCCAGATCTTCTCTTTTCTTCCGTTGAATTGTTCGGTCAGGAATTGTTTATCGGCGGCATTAAAAATAGTATCCAATCGAACTTCCTGCTTGAAGATGTATTTGTTTTCCTGTCTATCAGAAGCATTCTCTACAAAATCTTCCTGTTCCCATGGAATGATTTTTTCACTGATATATTTCAATTCGTAACGAGGTTCTTCCTTGTATTTGTTTTCAAACTTAATGATATAGTTCAGAAAATTGTAGATTTCCTTATCCGTCGTCACCGCATTATAGGTTTGCGAAAGCATCATTTGACTGGCAAAGAACACCAAAACGACTACCATTTTAGCTATAGTATTCTTCATCACTGTTCCTGAAAATTAATCGTCAGTCCAAACAAACTGGTATTGGCTGCAAGAGTATATCTAGAATAAGAATAATCAAATTTGAGTCTGCCCATTTTTAAACCCAAGCCCAGTGAAATTCCTGAAAAATTACGTTGTTCCAACAAGCGAAGCTCTTCGCCTCGTCTGAAATTATAACCAAGACGAATATTGAATCCTTTCTGGGGAAACAATTCGACTCCGAAAATCACGTGACGCAACGCATTATTAAAGAAAGACGTTTTTTCGGGTGTCGAACTTCCGTCGATCGAATTCTGGCTGCGTGCCGGATTCGAGAAACTCACATTCCATTGTTGGAGGTTTTCTAAAGTCAAATGCCAACGAATCGGAACATTATCCAATTCCTGAGAAATTCCAGCCATGACTTCCATGGGGAGTTTTTCATGTTGACCTGCGTAAGTTGTAAATTGAGTACCGATATTTCGAACGACAAAAGCGTAATTGATGGCACTTCTTTCATTGACATATAAGGCGCCGAGATCGATCGCACCTCCAAAAGAGTTATAGCTTTCTAGCGCAGAATTAATCAATTTCCCACTTGCACCAATATGCCAGTCAGTGTTCGGAATATTATATGCATATCCAAAAGACAAAGCGGCATCGCTTCCGGTAAAAGTCCCAGTCGATACGCCGTTTTCATCGTAGCCTTCAATTTTTCCGTAATTGACATAATTTACACCGGCATAAAAAGTCTGCACATGGCGGTCATAGGTATACGCATATGCTGCGGTTCCATAGGTAACATCGCCATAATAACTTCCATAATTTAAAGCAAGGTGATTGTCCATTTCCGGATTGATCGTCGCCGGATTGAAATTCGCCTGATTAACATCATAATCAAAAATCGTAAGGGTCTTACCACCTAAAGCGGCTTGTCTTGGCGACGTAACCAAATTCAAAAACTGGTATACCGATTTTCCTCCTACCTGACTGTATGTGAGAGTACCAAATATAAACAGGATAAAACAAAGGAATTTTCGAATCATGTTGGCGTGCGCTATTTCTGAATAGATAACGCAGATGCGAAGATATTATTTTTAATAAAAAAACGGCCCATTAAATGAACCGTTTTTTATTATAATTTTTTGGCGTTTTTGACATTTTGATCCGTAATCGCATATTTGAGAACTTCACTCATTTCTTTGACGTAATGAAAAGTTAGACCTTCAATATATTCCGGTTTGATTTCATCAACGTCCTGTTTGTTCTCATAACACATGATGATCTCTTTGATATTGGCGCGTTTCGCAGCTAATATTTTTTCCTTGATGCCGCCAACCGGCAATACTTTTCCGCGCAATGTGATTTCACCTGTCATGGCGATGCTTTTCTTAATCCGCTTTTGGGTGAATAATGAAACCAATGAACTCAACATCGCGATTCCAGCACTGGGTCCATCTTTTGGCGTTGCTCCTTCCGGAACGTGCAAATGGATATTGTATTTGGATAACATTTCCGAATTCAATCCTAATAAGTCCGCATTCGCTTTGATATACTCGAGTGCAATAGTCGCGGATTCTTTCATGACATTCCCCAAATTTCCGGTGATGGTCATCGTCCCTTTTCCAGGAGAAATTAAGGATTCGATAAAAAGGATATCGCCTCCAACTGCTGTCCAGGCCAGACCTGTAACAACACCGGCCACATCATTGCTTTCGGATTTGTCGCGCTCTAATCTCGGAACGCCCAATATTTTTACAATATCCGCATCCGTTAATTTTTGGTTGTATGACTCTTCCATGGCGACCGATTTGGCAATATTGCGGACTACTTGCGCAATCTTGGCTTCGAGGCCACGG